>CAZEZH010000004.1:60094-61568 GCA_964516305.1 uncultured Halochromatium sp.
TCATCGGCGCCACCGGCGCGATGCTATGGCGCTCGATGCGACGGAGCCTGACGGCCATGCAAGCGATCGCGGCAACGAGTCAGGCGGCGCGAACCGGCACCGACGACGCCGCCAGATGGAGACCCGTGCGTCGATCTCGTCACAGCCACCGCTTCGCGCAGCCGCGCGGCGCGGTCGATCACGACCTGGAGCTTTCGCTGATCAGCATCACCGTGTTCCTGATCGCGCCAGCAAGCTGGACCCATCACCTGGTGCTCTTGTTGCCGGCTGCGTTGGTCCTGCTGCGCGACCGGCTTCTGGCTCCCGGCCTCGCAGCTAGCAGCCGCGTCGCCGCCGGTTTGGTCCTAGCGGTGCTTGCCCTCACCGTCGACGACCTGATCCCGCGTGCAATCCGGGTCAGCTCACTGCCGCTGATGTCACTGATGACCGTTGCCGTCATCGGACTCTGGATGCTCCTCGCAGAACAACTCTGGCACCGTAGCGGACGTCGGAGCCGAGCTGGGCATCTTGGATAGCAGCCTGATGTTCCTGGTCCTGGTGACCGGTACCCTCCAGGACGCAAAGACGGCAGCGAGGTTATCCGCATCATCTTGGCACGCCGCGCCAAACCGAAAGGGAAGAACTGCTATGAACAGAACCGCTCACCAGTAACCGATGAGCAAAGGACAATACTCAAGACACTTGCCACCCCCTGAATCCTTCGAAACTGAGCACGAGAGCAACGCAGCATGTGGGACCAACGCTTCGACCGCGACGACTACCTCTACGGCACCGAGCCGAGTCAATTCCTAGTGGCGCAGCGTGATCGGCTGCGGTCGAGTCAGCGCGCGCTATTAGTCGCCGAGGGCGAGGGGCGCAATGCTGTCTACCTCGCCGAACAAGGGCTCGAGGTCACGGCTTTGGATAGCTCCCGGGTAGCCTTGGCCAAGGCGCAACGGCTGGCTGCGGAGCGTGGAGTCGAGGTCGATTTTCGCTACGCCGACCTCGCCCATTGGCAGTGGGAGCCCGATGCCTACGACCTGGTCGTGGCCATCTTCATCCAGTTCGCCGATCCCGCGCTCCGGGCCGCCATCTTCGCCGGTATGCATGAGACTCTAAGCCCCGGAGGCCTGCTACTGCTGCATGGCTTCACGCCGGCCCAGCTTACCTACGGCACCGGTGGCCCGCCCTGTGCCGAACTCCTGTACACGCCCGAGCTGCTGCGCAATGCCTTCGCCAAGATGGAGCTCCTGCAGCTCGACGAGTATGAGCTCGAGCTCCAGGAAGGCAGCGGCCATGCCGGGCAGGCCGCGCTGATCGATCTGGTTGCTCGCCTGCCCGTCGCCGCCGAGTAAGATGAATCGGGTGCGGGCGCTATCGCCGCTCTCGTCGACGAGGTTCGCAGCAAGCCCGCGCATCATCGTTGATGCCAACGCCTTCGTCTCGGGGCTGATCCGCGATGGCCTCCTGGGGCTATCGCGCCCTCATGGCGATT
>CAZEZH010000005.1:0-49347 GCA_964516305.1 uncultured Halochromatium sp.
CGCTGACCAAGACAAGGACGCCATCATCGCAGATCTGATGCGAGAGGCGATTCTCAACAAACCGGACATTGCGTGCCTGAGCGCCCAAGCAGCGAGGATCGGTTTGGATGCCGTCAAGATGACATCATCGGATCAACGCTACACAGATAACGAAATCGTCGGGATGCAACGACTGAAAAGCCCTGGGCGGTCTTGTGGGATCAATGACATCGAACACTTCACCCCCTAAGGATCTCGGCGCTCCGCCGGCCGTCCGCGCTCCCTATCCGTCGCGGCGATTCGGATGGGATTACGCACGACTGCTCATCGTCTCGGTGATGCTCCAGCTCGCTTTGTTTGTGCTGTCATCAGCGCTTGCGTATCACGCGAACGCCAGCTTCTTGTACGCCCCGGCAGGCCTGTCGGTCGCCCTGTTCCTGCTGCTGGGCGGCCGGGCCTTGCCGATCGTGCTCTGCTGTGTCGCCGCGACAACGCTGGTGAACGAACCGATTCTGGAGCCCGGCGCAGACCCGGTGCTCGCGATCCTGCTGCTCCTAGGCATTCCGCTGGCCCATGCTGTTCCCTACTGGGCCGGCGTGTCTGTTTTGCAACGCACGACGCCGGGCGAATTCGATCCGCGCAATCCCACTCACGTTCTGCGTTTCCTGATCATCATCCCCATCGCGGCGGCTGTCGCGGCGTTTCTGGGTGTCAATGTGCATTATCTGCTAGGCGGCATGCCCTTCGCCCAGGCTCAGGATCTGTTCGCGGCCTGGTGGATCGGCGACACGGTGGCGGCACTTTGCCTCAGCATTGCGATCGCCTACCTGTCTTTGATGATGCTGGAGCTGATCGGTGCGGATCTCGGCTGCCGCTTCGTCTGCGAGGACAATGTCCACTCCAAGCACTTACCGCTTCGCGATCTGCTCTATCTGCCGTTGGCATGGCTGCTGTTTTTTGCCAGCGCATCGCTGGCCTACAGCGATCCACAGAAGCTCGGGCTGTCATTTCCGGTGTATGCGATGGTCATCGCGCTGCTGTGGACGATCTATAAGGCCCGCTCACCGATCGTCTATGTGGTGCTGGCGGTCTTGACCGTCACGCTGGCCTATACGGCCTCGACCTTCGGCTTGATCGCGAGCGCTGCCGAATACCAGATCGCCATGATCGCCGTGGGCTCGATCGCCTACTTCACCAATGCCGCGGTGTCGAGTCAACGCAAGGCGCTAGACCACTCGGAGCAGGTGAACATGCGGCTGCTGAGCGAGATCCGCCAAAAGGAGTTTCTCCAGGAAAAGGCCGAGCTCCTCCAGTTTCGATCTGGTCGGGATTATCTGACCGGTGCACTGAACCGTGCGTTTTTTCAGGAGGCGCTGCACGCCCTGTATCACCGGAGGGTTCACAAGGGAATTCGACACTGTCTGGCCTTCGTTGATCTCAACGACTTCAAGCAGGTCAACGATCGCTTTGGACATCATGCCGGTGATGAGGCACTCAAAGCGATCGCCCGGATTCTGATGAGCCGGTCGCGTAAAGGGGATATCGTTGGCCGCTACGGCGGTGACTCATTCGTTGTGATCCTCCCCGAGGTGACGAACGCGCATGAGGCTGACGCCATCATCAGCCGATGGAAACAGGACGTCGCCAGTCAGCGCATCCAGACCTATCCGAAGCTGGCTCTGTCGATCAGTGTCGGCCGGGCGTTCTTCCCCGGTTCATCAGACAGCGAGACCGAGATGAGCATCTTGCGGGCTGCGGATCAGGACATGGATCAGGATAAGGCGCGGAAGAAGACGTCCAAATGTGCGCATCCTTGGCATGAACCATGAGCGCTCTGCGCTGACGCGGCCTGATGAGCCTGATCGGATATCTTCCGGGTACTTAATGACTCACTGCCCCGCTATTTGAGTCGGCCGGCTGGTCAACGAGGTCATCCCAGAATTACATCATCTCTCGGCGATCAGAGAGAGACTCAGCCTGGTTGTAGCTCGCCCGTACGGCGTTTCTCTCCTGATGGGCCAACTGACGCTCTATCAGCTCAGAACGCTAGCCTCTCTCTTTCAAGATGGAGGAAGCAGTTGCGCGGAACCCATGCGCTGATAAGCCGATACCTTCCTGGCCGTTGAAGCCGATCCGTTGCTGTCCAGGCGGTTGAATAAGTGCAGAGGATGCTGTTGTCTAGTCAGCGAGTCGCCCCTTAGGACCAGTCAATCGGCAGCAAGTCAGTCGTCCGATCAGTCAGCAGCGCGGCGACCCAACTCTGGTTCCTCTGCCGCCGCAGTGGCACCCGCGACACAGGGCTGGCGTTCAATACCGGCCTCAGCCATGGCCACCGCGCGAAAGATCGCGCGGCCCTTGTTCATGGTCTCCTTCCATTCCAGGTCTGGCACAGAATCGGCCACCACGCCAGCACCGGCCTGAATATGCAGCTGGCCATCCTTGATCACGGCGGTGCGGATGGCGATGGCGGTGTCCATGTTGCCGTTGAAGGCCAGATAGCCGACCGCGCCTGAGTAGATGCCGCGCTTGATCGGCTCGAGCTCGTCGATGATCTCCATAGCGCGGATCTTCGGCGCGCCTGAGACGGTACCGGCCGGGAAGGTGGCTCGCAGCACATCCATCGCGCTCATCCCTTCCTTGAGCTGGCCAGTGACGTTGCTGACGATGTGCATCACATGCGAGTAGCGCTCGACGATCATCCGATCAGTAAGCGTGACGCTGCCAGTCTGGGCGACGCGGCCACAGTCGTTGCGTCCTAGATCGATCAGCATCAGATGCTCGGCCAGCTCTTTCGGATCAGCGAGGAGCTCCTGCTCGAGTGCCTGATCCTCGTCCTCGGTATAGCCCCGGCGACGGGTTCCAGCGATCGGCCGCACGGTGACCACGCCATCTTCGAGCCGGGTCAGGATCTCGGGCGAGGAGCCGACGATCTGGAACTCGCCGAGGTTCAAGAAATACATGTAGGGCGAGGGATTGAGTCCGCGCAGTGCGCGATAGAGATCGAGCGGGCGCGCCTGATACGGGATCGAGAGCCGCTGCGAGAGGACGACCTGCATGCAGTCGCCCTCGAGGATGTACTCTTTGATGCGCTCGACCGCCTGCTTGTAGCCGGCCTCGGTGAACCCGGAGACAAAATCGGTCTCGTCGATATGGCGGCCGCCGGCGCTTGGATCACGCGGGGCGCCGCGCTGCATCCCATGCACCAGCTCATCGATGCGGCGCTGGCCGGAGTCAAGGGTATCGCCAGCGCTCGGGTCCAGATGGACGATGATATACATCCGCCCCTGCAGGTTGTCGAAGACCACGACCTCTTCCGACACCATCAACAGGATGTCCGGCGTGTCCATGGCATCGGGGTTCGGACAGGGATCGAGCCGTGGCTCGATATACCGCACGGTGTCATAGCCAAAGTAGCCGACCAGGCCGCCGGCGAAGCGTGGCATGCCGAGATGCTCGGCAACCTTGAAGCGTTGCTGAAAGGCCTCGATCCAGGCCAAGGGATCGGCGGCCTCGGCCTCTTCGACGATGGCCCCATCACGCTCGATGATGATCCGGTGGCCATAGACCTTCAGCACGCTGCGACAGGGCAGGCCAATAATGGAATAGCGGCCCCATTTCTCGCCGCCCTGCACCGACTCGAACAGATAGCTGTAGGGGGCGTCGGCCAGCTTCAGATAGCAGCTCAGTGGGGTGTCGAGGTCGGCCAAGACCTCACAGATCAGCGGGATACGGTTATGGCCCTGCGCGGCGAGGGCATGGAGATTCTCGGGGGTCATCGGGCGGACTCCAGACGATGCGGAAACCAAGGGCGGGCTCGAGATCGATCGTCGAGCAGCGCCATCGGCCTCCTGTTGCAGCGCCTAAACGATCCCGAAGAGCAACAGGATGCGCTAAGGCTTTGAGCATCGATGAATCAACGCTTCTGCGCATCGAGCACGATTCCTTGGGTAACCTGAGTGACCTGGGCAACAGCCTCAGCATGCGTCTTACCCGCCCTCGAGTAACCCATCAAGCTCAGTGAAGGCGTCGATCACGGCATCGGGCTCGGCGGTGCGGATATCGTCGCCATGATTGTAGCCATAGCTGACGCAGATGATGCCAAAACCGGCGGCCCGCGCCGCCTTTACATCGCTGACCGAATCGCCAAGCATCAGCGCCGCTGAAGGCTCGACACGGAAATGCTCCGCGGCGTGCAGCAGCGGCATGGGGCTCGGCTTCTTCTCCGGCAGGGTATCGCCGCTGATGACCAGATCGAACACGTCGCGGATGCCGACCGCATCGAGCAGCGGCTCGGTGAATTGGGCCGCCTTGTTGGTCACGCAGCCGAGTCGATAGCCGCGTGACCGCAGCAGCTCCAGGCCCGCCCGCACGCCGGGATAGGGCCGCGAGCGCACCGAGGTATTCTCGGCATAGAGTTCGAGAAAGATCGGCAGCGCCTGATCGAAATCGGCCCTGTCTGGCTCACCGTCGAGCTGGCCGATCAGCGCCCGCGCCACAAGACGCTCGACCCCATTACCAACCCACTGGCGAACTGCCGACTCGCCGCGCGGCGGGCGGCCAAGCCGGGTCATCATCTCGTCGACGCAAAAGGTCAGATCCGGCACGCTATCAACCAGTGTGCCATCAAGATCGATCAAGACCATGCCAGGGCGGAAAGGGAACTGCATGAAGGCGTTGCCGAGTACTGCAAGTCAATAAGGTCAGGGGGTGAGTCAGCGGCCAGCCCCCGCCAGGGCCTCGCGCATCTGCCGGATGATGCCGTCGTAGCGGTTCGGATCGCTGTCTTGGCCCTTGCCAAAGATACCCGAGCCAGAGACGAAGGTATCGGCGCCAGCGGACTTGATCTCGGCAATGTTGTCGACCTTGACACCACCATCGATCTCGAGGCGGATGTCGCGACCGCTGGCATCGATCATCGCCCGCGCCTCGCGCAGCTTATCCAGTGCCGACGGGATGAAGCTCTGGCCACCAAAGCCCGGGTTCACCGACATCAGCAGCACCATGTCGACCTTGTCGAGCTCGTACTTCAGATAGTCCAGCGAGGTGGCCGGATTGAAGACCAGGCCGGCCTTGCAGCCCTCACCCTTGATCAGCTGCAGGGTGCGGTCGACATGCTCGCTGGCCTCGGGATGGAAGGTGATGTAGCTGGCGCCCGCCTTGGCGAAGTCCGGGATGATCCGGTCGACCGGCTTGACCATCAGATGGACATCGATCGGCGCCGTGACGCCATGCTTGCGCAGCGCCTCGCAGATCAGCGGGCCGATGGTCAGATTCGGCACATAATGGTTGTCCATCACGTCGAAGTGGACGATGTCGGCGCCCGCGGCGAGCACGTTGTCGACCTCTTCACCGAGACGGGCGAAGTCAGCGGACAGGATGGACGGGGCGATCAAGTCTTCTGCTGCGGCCATGGAAGCCTCCAGTTAACGGCGACGCCCGGTGTATCCAGCGTCGTGCCATGCGAGAAAAAGACGCTCAGTGTAGCGGATCAGCCGGAATCTTTCACCGCAGTCACGATCGGTAGCCTCTCCACGCGACGCTCGATCTCCTCGACGACGATGCGATAGGCCGGGCTGTCGCGGCCACCGAAATCGCGCTCGAAGGTCGCTCGCGACATACTCTGCGGCAGCCAGTCAATGGCCAACATGATGTCGTCCTCGCTGAGCCCGGAGCGCGCCATCTGCTGAACGCGTCGCGCGGTGCTCGGGCTGGCGGTTGCAAGCTCAGCAAAGCGGTTTCCAGCCTGGTTGGCGGCCAGGTCGCTGAAGCTGAACCCGCTGGAGGTATTGGCATCATTGAGCTCTTTCGCGAGCCCAATCAGATTCGCTAGGCGGCTTCCGCCCTGCAGCAACAGCGCGCCTGAGGTGAAAAAGTGCTGCGGAATGTCGTCGCGGCCGCGCAGTCGGACCGAGATCGAACGTGGCGGCAGTGCACCGCTAGGGTCTGGCAGGCTGCGCCCATTAACATAGGCCGCAAGTGCCAGGATCGCTGCGCGGTTCTCGGCGACAGGATCTGTTGTATCAGCGGGCACCGAGGCGATGAGGGCAGAGAGCAGCTCAGCCGCATTCACCCAACGCCGATCCGTACGCAGTAAGCGCAAGTCTGCCAACCTCCGTTGGGCGGAGAGCACGCGCGCCTTCTCGTCCCCAGCCAGCACTGCAGCTAACGGATCTCCGCTGCCGTTGCCTAGATTGTTGCCTAGCTTGCCTAGGATGACTGGCTGCAGCCGGACGGCATCCGGAGAGAAGTCGACGCCGGTTGGCGGGGCCGAGATGTCGTAAGCCGCCAGTGCCTGGTCCATCAGCAGCTCAGCAATCCCGGTTGGAACGGGCAGATTGCCAAGCTCGACCCGATCGAACCCGAGCACGCCGTCCGGCGCCACCAACACCGCCTTCAGATTCAACCAACCGCCCAGTTCGGTCGGCAAACGCAAGGCAAGCCTGACATCGGCGCCCCCCTCTCTAAGCTGGACGCGCAAGCGCCCGTCGCGCATCGGCTCGGTCAAGAGAACCGAGAGGATGTCGAGATCGAGCGGGGTTAGCTCGACTGGCTCACCGCTGACGCCGACCCCATCTAAGAGCCGTGCATAGAGCAGCTCCTTTCCCCAGCGGCGCTGCTCTGCGCTGATCTCAAGCATTGGCGGCAGGCTCGGCGATGAATCACGCACCAGGAGCAGGATCGCAGCCAGCCCAAAAACCAGCAGCAACATCAGGCCAGGTAACGCAGAGATCAGTCGTAACATCCAGAAATCTAGACAGCCACTTAGAGCAGAAACAGCGTCGCCAGCCCTAAGAAGCTGAGGAAGCCGACGACGTCGGTCACGGTGGTGAGGATGACCCCGCCGGCGAGGGCAGGGTCGATGCCAAAGCGATCCAGCAGCAGCGGCAACAAGGCGCCAGAGAGGGCCGCAGCGAGGACATTGAGCATGATGGCAGCGGCGATGATCATCGCGATGCTACTACTGCCGAACCAGAGCCAAGCGATGCAGGCCACCACCAGCGCCCAGAGCAGACCGTTGAGGACGGCAACGGCCATCTCTTTCGAGACCAGCCAGCGGATATTCTTCGCCGAGAGCTGGCCAAGCGCGATGCCACGAATGGCAAGAGTGAGGGTTTGGGTCCCGGCGATGCCGCCCATGCTGGCGACCACCGGCATCAGCACCGCCAGTGCAACCACCTTCTCGATGGTCGCCTCGAACAGACCGATGACCCAGGCGGCAAGGAAGGCCGTCATGAGATTGATGCCAAGCCAGACTGCACGCCGTCGGGCGCTGAGCAGCACCGGCGCGAACATGTCTTCGCCTTCGCTGAGACCGGCATGGCCAAGAAACTGATGCTCGGCCTCCTCCCGGATCACGTCCATCACGTCATCGACGGTAATACGCCCGAGGACGCGACCGTCAGGGTCGGTGACAGGCGCCGAGATCAGATCGAGCTGCTCAAAACGGTTGGCAACCTCACGGGCCTTGGTTTCGGCTGCGATCGGTTGGACGTCCAGGGTCATGACCTCGGCCACCGAGTCATCTGGATCGTTGGTGAGCAGGTCGGTCAGGTAGAGCACACCGAGATAGCGGCCTTGGCGGCTGACCACGATCAGATTATCCGTCAGTTCGGGCAGCCCGTCCTTGCGCCGCCGCAGATAGCGCAAGACCACATCGAGGGTCACCTCGGGGCGAACCGTCACCACGTCAGGATTCATGAGTCCGCCGGCGCTATCCTCCGGATAGCTGAGCGCGGTCTCCAGGCGCTCGCGGCGCTGCTGATCGAGTGAGCTCAAGACCTCCGAGGTGACCGTATCCGGCAGGTCCTGCACCAGGTCAGCCAGATCATCGACGTCGAGCCCCTCGGCGGCGGCCAGGATCTCGGTCGCATCCATGCCGCGGATGATCTCGTCGCGCACGTCGTCATTGAGATAAAGCAGCACCTCGCCTTCGGCAGCGTCATCCACCCGCTGCCAGACGAGCTTGCGCTGCGGCGGCGGCAGCGACTGCAGCACATGGGCGATCTCAGCGGGGTGTAGCGCATTGAGCATCCGCGTCGCCTTGCGCACGGAGCCGCTCTCCAGCACCTGATGGAGCAGATCGATACGATCAGCCTCGGGGTTGTTCTCGATAGGCTCAGTCATGCGGCAGGTCTCGGTCAGCAAGGGTACGCGGCGATGCGGCGTTATGGCCACGGCCGACCCCGCAGTGTAGCGAGAATGATGCTGATATCGCGAGCCAACACCAGGTTGATCTCATGCGGATGCGCTGCAGACAGCGGAGGTGATAGCCTCGGTTGGGCGCAGCGCACGTTGGCCAGAGATCGGGGCTGTAAACCGAGACACGGCGAGCTGGGGAGTCGACCGGCGAACTGGGTGGTTAGTCGTTCGCGACCTCGTTGACGGCCTCCAGAAGCTGGGCGGGCGTTAGATCATCGAGACGGTCCATCAGTTGGTCCATGCGGTTGCTGACGCGACCGACATCACAGCTGCGCACGATCTCTTTGACCTCTAGCAGCGAGGCCGGCTGCATGCTCATCTCGCGCAGGCCGAGGCCCAGCAAGACCGCCGTATAGCGCGGATCACCCGCCATCTCTCCGCACATGCTGACGCGGGTGCGCGACTCTGACGCGCGGCTGAGCGTGATCCGGATCAGCCTGAGCACAGCAGGATGCAGCGGTTCGTAGAGGTAGTTGACGCTATCGTCGACACGATCGATAGCCAAGGTGTATTGGATTAGATCGTTGGTACCGATCGAGAGGAAGTCGACCCGTTTGGCGATGCCGCCGGCACAGAGCGCGGCGGCTGGTACCTCGATCATCGCGCCCACTGGCATCAACGGGTCGAACGCCAGCCCCTGGCGACGCAGGGTGCGGCGGGTCTCGGCGATCATCCCCAGCACGGTCTCGACCTCGGCGATCGTCGAGATCATCGGCAGCATGAGCCGCACCGGGCCGTGCGCCGACGCCCGCAAGATCGCCCGCAGCTGCGGCACGAACAGGCCGGGCTCGCGCAGACAGAGCCGGATGGCACGCAGCCCGAGGGCGGGATTGGTCAGGCTACCGGCACTGCCAGCCAAGCCGTCAACCTGCTTATCCATGCCGAGGTCGAGCGTGCGGATCGTGAGCGGGATGCCATCAAGCCCGCGCATCACGGCGAGATAGGTTGCCAGGTGCTCTTCTTCGTCCGGCAATCCAACGCGATTCAAAAACAAGAACTCAGTGCGGTAGAGCCCCACTCCAGAGGCGCCACTGGAGCGCACCGTCTCAACGTCTTCGGGTAGCTCCAGATTGGCCAGCAGCACCACCGGCACGCCATCGCGGCTGGTCGAAGGCTCGCACACTAGCTCGCGCAGCCGGTGCCGACGTTGATCGGCAGTGACCAGACGCTTGCGATAATGGGCAAGGATGCTCTCGTCGGCGCCAGCCAGCACGGTCCCGCTCTCGGCGTTCACCACCAGGAGTTCGTCCTGGCGCAGCAGGTGGGTCGCGTTGTGCACGCCCATCACCGCCGGAATATCGAGGCTACGAGCCAAGATCGCGGTGTGCGACATCGGACCTCCGTGCTCGATGACGAAGGCGCTGATGCCGCGATGGCGCAGCAGGATGGTATCGGCCGGGGTCAGATCATCGGCCACAATGACCCGGTCCTTGAGATCGCTCGCCGAGATCGATTGCGCGGACGGCTCGCCGCTGAGGAAGACCTGGATCTGGCGCACGACATGATCAACATCGACGCGCCGGGTGCGCAGATAGGCGTCGCCCATCGCGTCGAAGACCTCGACCAGGGTATCGCGCTGAATCTGCAGCGCCCAACTGGCATTGATGCTGCGGTTGCGGATGAGATCACGAGTCGCATCGACCAACGCCGAGTCCGTGAGCATCAGCAGATGGGCATCGATAAACTCGGCAATATGCAGCGGCGTCGATTCTGGGATCTGGTGGCGGACCGACTCGAGGTGACGGCGAGCGCATTCGAGCGCGGCATCAAGCCGCGCCAACTCGGCATCGATCTGGTCATGATCGATCTCTTCAGTAACGACGGTGGGCTCGCGGGCGAATAGCTGGGCGCGGCCAATCGCGACCGGTCGTGAGCCGCTGACGCCCACTCCGAGCAGCGCGGTGGTCACTCACCTTCTCCGAATCGGTCCGCGACCAAGGCCTCAAGCGCATCGGCGGCCTGCTCGGCATCTGCACCCTCGATCTCCAAGGTGATCCGTGTGCCGCAGGCCGCGGCCAGCATCATCACCCCCATGATGCTCTTGCCGTTGACCCGACGCCCTTGGCGTTCGACCTGAACATGGCTCTCGAAGCCACTGGCGCAGGTGACGAACTTGGCCGCGGCCCGGGCGTGGAGTCCAAGGCGGTTGATGATATCGAGCTCTCTGCGAACCATGACAGTCCCCCTAGTTACAGCCGAGCACGCCATCGCGACCGCCGCTCAGCGCCTTCTCCGCGAGCGCCGTTAGCTCAAGCTGGCAGTAATTAAGCACGCGAACCAACATCGGCAGATTGACCCCACTCAGGACTCGCACATCGCGGCGGCAACAGAGCGCATCGGTAATGTTGGCAGGTGTCGCGCCAAAGAGGTCGGTCATCACCAACAATCCGGCGCCATCATCGAGCGACTCGGCACAGTCCAGGATCTGTCGCCGCAGTTGGTCTGGATCATCCTGCTCGTAAACGTCGATCGCAACCGCTGCCAGCGGGCAGCAACCGAGCATCCGGGTCGCGGTGTCCAACAATTCCGCGCCAATCCGGTTGTGGGTGATCAGCAAGATGCCAACGCTCATCCCAACTCCCGATGGCGCACCAAGATCTGGTGGCCCTGAGCCTCCAGGGATCGGTTCAAGGCCTCGACCATGTAGACCGAGCGATGGCGCCCGCCCGTGCAGCCAATGCTGATGGTCAGGTAGCTGCGACCGTCAGTCTCGAAACGCGGCAGCCAGCGCTCAAGAAAGGCGACCAGGTCGTCGCGCATCTGCATGACCTCCGGCGAGTGCTCGAGAAAATCAGCGACCTCCTGATCCTTCCCTGTGAGTGGTCGCAGCCCTGGCTGCCAATGCGGATTTGGCAGGCAGCGCAGGTCGAAGACGAAATCGGCAGCAGTGGGAATGCCATTCTTGAACCCGAACGATTGCAGCAGCACCGGCGCCTGCCCCCGGCCCTTGCGGTTGAGACTCTCGCGCACCAGCTCCTTGAGCTCGTGCACATTGGTACAAGAGGTGTCGATATGCGGCGCGGCAATCAGGCGCAGGGGCTCAAGCAGGCGACGCTCAAGCTCAATCGCCTCTGCCAAGGGACGATCGGCACCGGTCAGCGGATGCTTGCGCCGAGTCTCACTGAAACGGGTCACCAGCGTTGGGGTGTCGGCATCGAGAAAGATGACCCGGATCTTAATCTCCTGCGCCTCGAGCGCCTCGATCACACCCGGCACCTGATCGAGCAGTTCAGGGCCACTGCGCGCATCGATACCGATGGCCGTACCGCCCCGACCATCCCCACCCTCAGGCCTGGTCTCCTTGAGCCCAAGCGCAAGGTCATGCAGCAGAAACAGGGGCAGATTATCGATGCACACATAGCCGATGTCTTCGAGGGTGCGCAGCGCAACACTCTTACCCGCGCCCGACAGGCCACTGATGATGATCAGCTCCATCGCATGGCCCCGGTTGCGCACCGCGTGAGCGGCGGATACTGAGCTAGACGGACGGCGTCGGCGTTAGACATTGGGCGTTCTCGTCGATGGAACGGGACTGGCGGTCGATGAGGTCAACGCCGGCATCATAGCCGCGAAGACGAAGGATTTGATTACGAACCGCGGTCTCCAGCAGGACGGCAAGATTGCGACCCGGGGCCACGGGCAATGTCACCTCTGGAATCGACACACCGAGGATGCTGCGCGCAGAAAGGCTGCCCCGAAGGCGGTCCATTTGCGCCAACGCTTCTTCATCGAACGACCGCATGTTGACGATCAAGTTCAGCTGCTCCCGCCGTTGTACAGCCCCCTCGCCGAACATCGCTCGAACATTCAGCACGCCAAGTCCGCGTACCTCGAGGAAGTCTCTGAGCAGCGGCGGACAACTTCCCTCCAAGATCTCCGGACCGATACGCGCCACCTCAGGTGCGTCGTCGGCGATCAACCGGTGACCGCGCACCACCATCTCGAGCGCGAGTTCGCTCTTACCAATGCCGGGGTCACCGACCAAAAGCACGCCCATGCCTAATACGTCAAGAAAGACACCATGCAAAGTGATGCGCTCCGCAAGCGCATAGGTGAGGAAGTATTGCAGTCGATCGACAATCTCCTCTTCCTCACTGGGTGAGGAGAGCAGCGGCGTGCCAAACCGCCGAGCGCGGACCATGAACCCCGGAGGCGGCTCAATATCCTGCGCGAAGATGACTGCGGCGGGCCGGGCTGCAAACAGACGCTCAATGATGTCTCGTTCGGCCGCGCGCCCCAAGTCGTCAAGGTGGCGCACCTCGGCGACGCCTAACACCTGCAGACGGTTAGGATGGATACAGTTCAGCGAGCCGACCAGGCTCTGAGCCGCCCCAGCCGCTGAGTCTGCGTCAACCAACGCCTGCGGCTGCTCCGGTACTGGCGTTAGCCAGCGCAGCCCGAGCCGTGGGCCAAGGTGCTCAACCAACCCTTGCAAGGTATCGACGGGCGGCATCTTTGCGGGAATGCGGATTAATTGCGCTGGTGCAACAAGCCCAGCAGCCTGTCGGTGCTCTCTGCAGCCCGCAGGGCCGAGCGCAGCTGCGGATCACTGAAACGCTCGGCCAGTTCAGCCAGCAAGCTCAGATGGGCCTCGGTCGCATCGCTCGGCACCAAAAGCCCAAAGGCGAGATCGACGGGCTGGTCATCCGGGGCGTCAAAACTGACGCCCTGAGTGAGTTGAACGAAAGCACCAACGGCATGATCGATGCCGTCGATGCGGGCATGCGGCAGCGCGATGCCTTCGCCCAAGCCCGTGCTGCCGAGGCGCTCACGCTCATTGAGGAGGTCAAAGAGCAAGGCGGGTGAACACTGCGAGCGCGCTGTTGCTAACAGCTCTGCCAAGGATTCCAGCAAGCGCTTCTTGCTCGTGACCTCAAGACGACAGCGGATTCGGGGCTCAGTAATCAAACTGGGGGGAAGCATCGACCGTCGCTCCAAAAAAGTGGGCTTCGCGTGCAGGGAACAGCATGGCCGAGTCGGCTATGAACAGTAAAGGCAGGGACATCAGCGATTCAACGTAACAAAAGATGCTGGAGCGGACCGAGTCGCGCTCCAGCGAGGTCTTAGACTCGCAGCACATGACGGCGAGCAAGGCGATTAGAGCCAGCCGCAGTTAGTGCAGCGGCTCCTCATCAGACTCGGGCTCGCCAGCAACCGTCTCACCCTCGACGACCGTCTTCGTTGGAGTCCCCCGATGGCTCTGACGTTTTTCCTTGTGCTTCAGGACCTGGCGGTCAAGTTTGTCGATCAGTCCATCGATGGCCGCATACATATCCTCGTGAACGGCATCGGCGAAGACATCAGCGCCGTTCATGTGGATGCGAGCCTCCGCCTTCTGTCGTAGCTTCTCGACACTGAGGATCACATGCACTTTGATCACATGATCGAAGTGGCGCTCTAGGCGCTCGAATTTGCTCTCGACGTAGCCCTTCAGCGGCTCGGAAATATCGACATGATGGCCCGTCAGGTTTATTTGCATGGCGTCACTCCTGGGTTTGCAAGCGAGTCCCTGCGGCAGTCACTCAACACTGCGGCTACAGGCGCTTGCGCTCGTTCGAGGGTGGGATACCCATTGCCTCGCGGTACTTGGCGACGGTACGTCGCGCGACATTGATGCCCTGTTCGGACAGGATGTCCGCGATCTTGCTGTCGCTCAGCGGTTTGTTCGCCGTCTCGGCGGCAATCAGCTTGCGGATGAAGGCGCGGATGGCCGTCGACGAACATTCGCCGCCCGACGCCGTGCCTACATGGCTGGAAAAGAAATATTTGAATTCGAGGGTACCACGCGGCGTATGCATATATTTTTGCGTGGTCACACGCGAGACCGTCGACTCGTGCAGCTCGAGCGAGTCCGCGACGTCTCTCAGGATCAGCGGACGCATCGCCTCCTCGCCGTAGTCGAAAAAATCGCGCTGTAGCTCGACGATCTTGGTCGCGACCCGCAGCACCGTATCGTTGCGGCTGAGCAGACTTTTGATGAACCAACGGGCCTCCTGCAGGTGCGTCTTCAGACAAGTATTCTCGGCACCATCGTCGGCGCGCCGGATCAACTTCGCATAATCATCGTTCACCCTCAGTTTAGGCTGAGTTTCAGGATTTAGCTCGACTTGCCATACTCCCGCGCGCTTGCGCACCAGAACATCGGGGATCACGTAGTCCGGCCGGTGGTCACTGATCAGTGCGCCCGGGCGCGGCTGCAAGGAGCGAATCAGCGTTAACGATCGGCCCAGCTCAAGGTCTGAGAGCTTGGTATGGCGGCGCAGCTCGTCGAGGTCATTCCGGGCCAGCGCGTCGAACAGGCTGTCGCAGATCTTCAGCGCGCCAGCGCGATGCGGCGTCTCAGCAGGCAGCTGCCGCAGTTGCAGCAGCAGGCACTCACGCGGATCGCGGGCACCAACACCGGGTGGATCGAGGGCCTGAATGCCGTGCAGCACAGCCTCGATCTCATCGAGCTCGAGATCCTCCAGATCCAGCGTCTCGATCAGCTCGGCGGGATCGAGACGCAGATAGCCATCGGCGTCGATCGCATCGATCAACGCCTCGGCTATAACGCGATCACGTGGTCCAAGGTGCCCCAGACTGAGCTGCCACTCGAGGTGGTCGTGCAGGGTTTGCGGCCTCGATTGCTGCGCAAATAGGTCGACATCACCGGATGCGTTGGTCCCTGGCGAGGCGGACGGACCAGCATACTGCTCGTTAGGCTCGCTGTCGTAGGTATCGCTCCATTCGCTGTCGACCGCCAACTCATCGGGCAGCGCACTGGATTCGGCCGGGACTTCGGCGTCGACGGCCGAATCCGCTTGCACCTGCTGTTGCTCAGCGACCTCGCGCGAGGTCTCTGTCCCGCCGTCACGCGCGGCCTCGTCCTCTTCCGCGGTCTCGAGCATCAGGTTGGACTCGAGCGCATCTTGGATCTCGCGTTGGAGGTCGAGCGTAGAGAGCTGCAACAGCTTGATCGCTTGCTGGAGCTGCGGCGTCATGGTCAACTGTTGACCAAGACGAAGCTGGATGCTTTGCTTCATTCCGAGCGGCTATGTGAGTACGAAAGGCTTGATACAGACACGCAGTCTAGACGAAAAGGCCGCTGACTCGCAGCGCCAGGCATGAGTCCAGTGATCTCTGTACCGCATTCAGAGCCGAAAATGCTCGCCGAGATAGACGGCTCGGACCTGCGGGTCTTGCAGCAAGGCGGCCGGCGCGCCGGTGGCAATCACCCGACCGGCGTTGATGATGTAGGCCCGGTCGCAGATGTCGAGCGTCTCCCGAACGTTGTGATCGGTGATCAGCACCCCGATCTGCCGATCCCTTAGATGACCAATGATGCCCTTGATATCGCCGACCGCGATCGGATCGACCCCAGCAAAGGGCTCATCGAGCAACATCACCTTGGGCTCGACCGCAAGCGCGCGGGCGATCTCGAGCCGTCGCCGCTCGCCACCGGAGAGGCTGAGCGCGAGCGAATCGGCCACATGACTGATGCCCAGCTCATCCAACAGCTCATCACAGCGCTGGCGTCGGTCCTCGCGGCTGCTGCCGTTGCGCATCTCCAGCACCGCCATCAGATTATCCCGAGCGCTGAGCTTGCGGAAGACCGAAGGCTCCTGTGCCAAGTAGCTTAGCCCGCGCCGCGCCCGTGCATGCATCGGCCGATGGGTGATGTTCTCACCATCGAGGATGATCCTACCGGCGTCAGCGCCCACCAGCCCGACTATCATGTAAAAACTGGTGGTCTTGCCGGCCCCATTCGGTCCCAACAGACCGACGACCTCGCCGGCGTTGACGGCTAGATTGACACCATTCACCACGCGCCGCCGTCGATAGGCCTTGGCCAGCGCACTCGCCTCGAGGGTCGACATCACTGATCCGAGGCTGGCTGGGAACCAGGCTCTGACTCGGGCTCGATCCGAATCTTGACCCGCTCGCGGCCCTGGGCGCTGCTTCCCGCTGTGACGCGCTCGGTGATGCGATTGTAGACGATGCGATCGCTGGCAAAGCGATCTTCGCCTTGGACGAGCACCGCCTCATCGATCAGAGTCAGTTCCTCGCGATCGGCCTGGTACTCCACCCGCAAGGCACGACCGGTCACCTCCTCCGTGTCATCGTCAAGCAGTTGCCGATAATGCACCGGCTGGCCGATCGCAATGATCATCTCGGCGCGGCGGTCAGGCTTGTGATGCACCAAGACCTCGTCGGCCTGGATGTGCATACTGCCTTGCGTCACCTCGACGTTACCGATGTAGAGGCTCGTCAGCTGCTTCTCGTCGAGTTCAGCGGCATCGGACTCGATGTACATCGGCTGGTACTGATCGGATTCGAGTGCCAGCGTGGTTGTCGTCGCCCCAAACGCCAAGCCAAACAGCGCAACCAGCATCCAACCAGCACATTGCTTCGGACTCATGGTCTTCTCCTCTATTAGTGCATTCATCCTGCATCCTCGTCCTCGGTGCTGGGCGCCACATCAGGAGTCAGGCTGGGAGCCAGCGCAGCGCGGGCACGACCAAACAACTGGATTCGCGCCCTGCTGCCGAGCCAGGCGCGCATGCCATCGGTGCCGGTGATCCAATCATCCTCGCGCTCGATCTCAACGAAACGCCCGGTCTCGGCATAGTCAACCTCGGGCAGCACCAAGAGCTCGCTGGTGCGCAGCTCGATCGGTGCAGACAGGGCCTTCGCTAGCCGATGCAGCCAAACATCTTGCTCGAGCAAGATCTCGTCGCCAGGCTCATTGATCCAGGCCCGCGCCGAGCGGGCCCACCAAACCGGACCATCATCGCCGTAAACGAGGAGCACCGGGTCATCAAGCTCGCTGCTGCCATCGTCTGGATAGTGCCGCAGTCGACGGGCAACGAGACGGCGCTCGGGCACGCCGGCGGCATTGAAGGTGACAGCGCGCAGCCCGTCGACAACGTAGTCGGGCCGACGCTCGCCATTCGCCCTCGAACCCTCGTCTTTCTCGCCTGTTGGTAACAGCCACCAGCCAATGAGACTAGTCACCAACAGCAAGATCGCCAGCAAGAGTTCACGCCGCGTCAGGGACATGCTGAGCAGAGGTCAACGCGACCAACCGGCTGAGCGGCGGCATTCACGAGGCATCGCCAACGCAGCATCAAGGCTGGAAGCACTGCGGCGGGCGAGCCGACAAGCAAGTGCTGCTGGGTCATCAACGACTGACATAGTCGGCAAAGAGTGCGTCGAGCTTGCCCTGCGCCGCGAGCAACCCTTCGCAGACCTCGCGCGCGGCACCACATCCGCCAGCTAGGCGCGTCTGCCAGTGAGAATAGTGCTTTACTAGGGGATGTGCATCGGCGACTGCAATGGCCAAGCCCACCTGCCGCATCACCGGCAGATCCACAACGTCATCTCCCACGTAGGCGATCTGCCCGTGCTCGAGACCGCAGGCTTGGCGCAGCGCATCATAGGCCGGGCGCTTATCGCGCTGCCCCTGATAGAGGTGCTCGACACCGAGACTCTCCATGCGTATGCGCACGACCTCCGATTGGCGACCGGTGATCACCGCCAGCGCGATGCCGGCCTGGCGCAGCATGGTCATGCCATGACCATCCCGCGAGTTGAACGCCTTGTACTCCTGACCATCATCGCCAAGATAAAGGCTGCCGTCGGTCAGCACCCCATCGACATCGAAGACCACCAGCTCGATCGCCTGGGCGCGCAACTCAAAGTCGGTCATCTGTTTCTGATTATCCACGCCTAGCCCTCCACCCCTCGTCGTCTGCCGGTAATTGTCCCGCCCCTACTGTTCCAACTCCCACTGTCCAGCCAAGTGCACTCAAAGTGCACTCATACAGCGCTTAGCCCTATGATACCTGGATGAGCGACTCGACGATGGTTACCCCGCGAGGCTGGTGGGATCTAGCCGATTCCGACCTCTTCTATCCCTGCGATCTGCCAGAGGACTGGCGTCTCAGCTACTTTGCCAACTGCTTTCGCGCGACCTTGTTGCCGGCTGCGATCTGGACAACCACCGATGAACTGACGGTTAAGCAATGGCACGATGACGTGCCCGCAGGTTTTCGCTTCGCCGCCGAGCGGACCTCGACGCAACCGCAAGAAGACGGCGCGCAACAACGAGCGCCTGCAGCCCTCATGCAACGGCTCGAGTTAAAACTTGACGGATGGCTAGACCCCCTTGACGGGTCCGCATCCAGGACCACTGCAGGGTCCGATACCAACCGCTACCTGCGCTATGAACGGCCCCGATCCGAACTGCAGGTCACGACAGACCAACACCGCTATGGCCTTGTGGCCCCAGCCGAGCTGCACGGCGATCTTCGCCGCGCGAAAGACTGGCTGAACAGAACCAGCGAACTCCAGGCCCGAGCGCCAACGCTGGTCATCCTGGAGCGGCCGACCAGCAATGCGCTAACGGCCTGGCAAGAACTGCTGGAGCTGCTAGGGCTCGGCTAGGTCGATCTCGGCTTAGGCGCAGGCGCTCAGGTTGAATTAGGGCTCGATCTGGGCTGATTCCGAGCCGAGTCCGAGCATCAAGCGCGCCCTCATCCTTGACGCTACAGGGGGAGGCCGCGAGAATGCCGGGCTTTGGATCCCAGCCTAAGCAAGGACCCACATCTAATGGATTCAGCGCACTCAGAGCATGCAGCCGCGCCGCAGAGAGGTCAGGAGGCATCTCGCCTTGCCGATGATCAGGTTCTAGTGCGCGTGCGCGGGCTGCGCTTTTGCCACGCAGATCACTGTATCTTCGATGGCATCAATCTCGACATCAAGCGTGGGCGGGTCACCGCCATCATGGGCCCTAGCGGGACTGGCAAGACCACATTGCTGAAGCTCATCAGCGGCCAGCTGCATGCCGACGCCGGGACGGTAGAAGTGGACGGCCGGACCATCCAGGAACTGAGCCGCGCAGAGCTTTACCAACTGCGTATCCGTATGGGCATGTTGTTTCAGAGCGGTGCCTTACTGACAGACCTGAGTGTCTTCGACAATGTAGCCTTTCCGATCCGCGAGCACGCCAAATTGCCGGAATCGGTGCTGCGCAAGCTGGTGCTGATCAAGCTTGAGGCGGTTGGTCTGCGCGGGGCTGCGTCACTGATGCCGAGTCAGCTCTCGGGCGGCATGTCACGGCGGGTAGCCCTGGCGCGGGCAATTGCTCTGGACCCGATGATGATCATGTATGACGAACCCTTCACCGGACAAGATCCGATCTCGATGGGCGTGCTGGTCTCGCTGATCCGGCAGCTTAACGACGCCAGCGGCCTCACCAGCATCGTTGTCAGTCACGACGTGGCCGAGACTGCCAGTATCGCCGACTATCTTTATATCATCGCTAACGGAGAGATCATGGCAGAAGGCACACCACAGCAGGTTGCCGCCAGCGAATCGCCCTGGGTGCGGCAATTTATGGACGGCGACCCGGATGGCCCCGTCCATTATCATTACCGAGCTGAGGCCCTGGAGCAGGATCTGCTCCCAGGCCTCCGGCACTGAGCGCCGCCTCGTTGTTTGACTCACTGGCGAGTCTAGGGCGCGCGGGGCTCGCCATGTTGGCGAGCCTTGGCCGTGCTCACCTGCTTTTGGCAGGCATCCTGGGCGGCTTGCCCTCGATGCTGGCCCGCCCACGCCTGCTCCTGGCGCAGATCTACAGTATCGGTGTGCTATCGCTGTTGATCATCGTCGTCTCCGGCCTGTTCGTGGGCATGGTGCTGAGTCTTCAGGGCCACTACGTGCTCTCGCAGTTCGGTGCCACCGAGAGTCTCGGCGTGATGGTGGCCGCCTCGCTCGTCCGAGAACTGGGGCCGGTGGTCACGGCCCTGTTGTTCGCCGGTCGGGCTGGGTCTGCGCTGACTGCGGAGATTGGATTGATGAAGGCAACCGAGCAGCTGTCCGGTCTGGAGATGATGGCCGTCGATCCGGTCAAACGGGTGCTGACGCCGCGTTTCTTCGCCGGTCTGATCTCGATGCCACTGTTGGCCGCCTTGTTCAGCGCCGTCGGTGTGATCGGCGGCTGGTTCGTCGGCGTCGGACTGCTCGGGGTCGATGACGGCGCCTTCTGGGGGCAGATGCAGAACAAGATCGACTTCGACGAAGACCTGGTCAACGGGGTGATCAAGAGTCTGGCCTTTGGCCTGGTCGTGACCTGGATCGCCCTCTACGAAGGCTATGATGCAACGCCGACCTCGGCCGGGGTCAGTCGCGCCACCACCCGCACGGTCGTGCAATCGGCCCTCGCGGTCTTGGGGCTCGATTTTATTCTCACTGCATTGATGTTCGGAGGCTGAAGGCCATGGCGCGAATCCGCCTGAGCGAGATCCTGGTCGGTGCCTTCATGGCGCTTGGCTTCGTTGCACTGTTCTTCCTGGCCATGCGGGTCAGCAACCTCAGCATGGCCACGGCCGGCGAGGGCTACACCCTGACGGCCAAGTTCGACAACATCGGCAGCTTGCGCGTGCGAGCACCGGTTACCATGGCCGGTGTCAGACTGGGTCGGGTCGAGGCAATCGAATTTGACCAAGAAACCTATCAGGCCTTGGTCACCTTGCGCATCGACGAACACTACGATCAGATCCCAAACGACACCTTCGCCAACATCTACACTGCCGGACTGCTCGGCGAGCAGTATATCGGCCTGGACCCTGGCGGCAGCCCGGACCCACTCAGCGCAGGCGATCGCATCGAATTCACACAGTCGGCCTTGGTACTCGAACAGATGATTGGACAATTTCTCCTAAGCAAAGCAGAGGAGGGTGGCGAATGAGAACACTCCTGATGGCTGGCATCCTGCTGCTAGCCCTTCCATTTAGCGCCATTGGCGCCGAACAGTCCGCGACTCAGCTGGTCGAGCGCACGGCCGAAAGGATGCTCAGCGCGCTCGAAAGTCGACGCGCCGAGGTCGAGCGCAAGCCACAGCTCATCAACGAGTTGGTGGATAGCATCCTGGCACCGCACTTCGATTTCGAGCAGATGACGCGGCTGGCCGTCGGCCGCGACTGGCGCAAAGCGAGCCCCGAGCAGCAGCAGGCACTCAAGGACAGCTTCCGCAGCCTGCTGGTGCGCACCTATGCCAAGTCGATCATGAAATACTCCGGCCAAGACATCGTCTATGAGGCCGCGCGACCTGGCACACGCTCTGGCACCGTGGTGGTGCCGACTGAGGTGCGCGCCCCAGGTGCGGCGCCGATCCCGATCGACTACTACATGATCGAGCGCGGCAGCAGCTGGAAGGTCTACGACGTGGTCATCGACGGGGTCAGTATGATCTCTAACTATCGCAGCCAGTTCCGCACCACGATCGCGACATCGGGCATCGAGGGTCTGATCGAGCAGCTACGCGCAAAGACCGCTCGCGGTGCCTAAGCCACTGCCGCAGCACGATGCAAAGCCGGTGGTCAACGAACAGCCATCGGCGCTAACGGAGATCGCTCCGGGCCAACTCGCGCTCAGCGGATCGCTCACGCTCAGCACGATACCGGCCCTGGCACGGCAGGGCCGGCGGTTGCTAAAGGCCATGCGCTCCCGATCCGACGGCAACGAGCCCGTCTCGGTCGAGATCGACCTTGGCGAGATCGAGCGCAGCAGCAGTGCTGGCATCGCCTTGTTGCTCGACTGGGTGGAGCAGGCCGGTCAGGATGGCATCGCTATTCGGTTCCGCCGCTGGCCGGAGGCATTGGTCCGCATTGCCACTTTTTCCAACGTAGACCATTTGCTCGGTATCGAGGACGCATAGCATGGATAAGCTCCTAATCACCGGTGGCCCGCAGCTCAACGGTGAGGTCCGCGCCTCTGGTGCCAAGAACGCGGCCTTGCCGATCATGGCCGGCACGCTCCTGGCTGACGGCATCTGCTCCCTCTCCAACGTGCCACATCTGCGCGACATCACGACCACCATGGAGTTGCTCGGCCGACTCGGCGTACAGCTCACCGTCGATGAGCGCATGGGCATCCAGGCCGATGCAAGCCGGATCAGCAGCGTCGAGGCGCCCTATGAGCTGGTCAAGACCATGCGGGCGTCGATCTTGGTGCTCGGCCCCCTGCTAGCCCGCTTCGGCGAGGCTGACGTCTCGCTGCCTGGCGGCTGTGCGATCGGTGCACGGCCGGTGAACATCCATCTCGAGGGCCTGCGCGCCATGGGCGCCGAGATCCGGGTCGAGAACGGCTATGTGCATGCGCGCGCCAAACGCCTGCAGGGTGCGCGGTTTGTGATGGACATGGTCACCGTCACCGGTACCGAGAACCTGATGATGGCGGCCGCGCTCGCCGAGGGCGAGACCCTACTCGAGAACGCCGCGCGCGAGCCCGAGGTGGTGGATCTCGCACAATTCCTGAATCGGATGGGTGCACAGATCAGTGGCGCGGGCACCGACAGCATTCGTATAAGAGGGGTCGAACGGCTCGGCGGCACCGACTATGCGGTGATGCCGGATCGGATCGAGACCGGCACCTACCTGGTCGCTGCGGCGATGACTGGCGGGCGTGTGCGGGTCCTCGACACCCGCGCCGATCTGCTGGAGGCGGTGCTGATGAAGCTACGCGAGACCGGCGCTCGAGTCAGCGCTGGTGAGGGCTGGATCGAGGTCGACATGCAAGGCAAACGCCCGCTCGCAGTCGATATCCAGACCGCACCGCACCCGGCCTTCCCGACCGATATGCAGGCCCAGTTCTGCGCGCTCAACAGCATCGCCGAGGGCTCCGCCATGGTCAAAGAGACGGTGTTCGAGAACCGCTTCATGCATGCGCTGGAGATGCAGCGCATGGGCGCCGATATCCGCATCGAGGGCAATGTCGCGATCTGCCGCGGAGTCGAGCATTTGACAGCCGCGCCAGTGATGGCGACCGACCTGCGCGCCTCGGCCAGCCTGGTGCTCGCCGGTTTGGTCGCCGAAGGCGACACACTGATCGATCGCATCTACCATATTGATCGTGGCTACGACAATATTGAAGAGAAGCTTGCCGCATTGGGCGCCATGATCCGGCGCGTGCATTGATCCGCCTTAAGGCGATTGCCGGAAAAGCTCGTACCGAATTGCGCAGGATTTTCGTTTGCCTTCAAGGAGCGTCGTCGGGAGCATAGCCGGGCTATGTGACCGACGACGCGACGCAGAAGGCGAGCGAAAAGACAAGCAAGGCGGTATGGGCTTTGACAGAAATCGCCTAAGCTGAGCTGATCGACCCCGACCCGTCCTGTTGCCGAGAGTGAATGTATCGATGTCCGACGACCAGAGGCTCACCATCGCGCTCTCCAAGGGGCGTATCTTCGAGCAGGCGCTGCCGCTGCTACAGGCCGCCGGGCTACGAGCAACAGAAGACCCGGAGACCAGCCGCAAGCTGATCCTGGATACCAACGACCCAAGCGTGAAACTGGTCATTATTCGCGCCAGCGACGTGCCCACCTATGTGCAATACGGCGCCGCCGACCTGGGCGTCGCGGGCAAAGACGTCCTGCTCGAGCATGGCGGCGAGGGACTCTATGAGCCGCTCGACCTGCGCATTGCCTGCTGCCGGCTCATGGTCGCAGGGCGTCCTGGCGCCGCACTCGATCCCACCCCAGCCCAAGGCCGGCTGCGCATCGCCACCAAGTATGTGCGCTGTGCTGAGCGACATTTTGCCGCCAAGGGACAGCAGGTCGAGACCATCAAGCTCTATGGCTCCATGGAGCTCGCACCGCTGGTCGGACTCTCGGACCTGATCGTCGACCTGGTCGAAAGTGGCAGCACGCTCAAGGCCAACGGGCTGGTGCCGATCGAGCACATCTGCGACATAAGCTCGCGCTTGATCGTCAACAAGGCCTCCTGGAAGATGAAGCATGCGCGTGTCGCCAAGCTCGTCGAGTCTCTGCGGGCGGCTGTCGAGGCCCAGGCCGCCTCAAGCCAATAACGACCCGTCATCACTAACAAGTCGGCCAGAAGCCGGCTCCGTGAGCACGTCAGGCCAAGACGTTGTCCATCACCCTCTTCCCGATTTGAGGACCACTGCAAGGCGATCATCGGGAACTAGAATGTCGACAGCGACTAAGCAGACGAAAAGACCAGCGAGATGGTCTGCGAGTTAACAGAAATCGCCTCAATCACAGAATTGCAGCATGACCAAGATCTCTCACCCTAAGATCGCCCGCCTGAGCACCAATGACGCGGATTTCGACGCCCGACTCGATGCCCTGTTGGCCTGGGAATCGGTCTCCGATGCCGGCGTCAAGCAGACCGTCGAGACGGTCATCGCCGACATTCGCCAGCGTGGTGATGCGGCGCTGATCGACTACACCGCGCGCTTCGATCATTGGCAACCTCAGGACGCCGCCGCCCTCGAGCTCGATCAGAGTCGGCTCAGCGAGGCACTAGGGCGCATCCCGGCCAATCAGCGCCAGGCGCTCGAGGCTGCAGCTGAGCGTATCCGCACCTATGCCGAGCATCAACGGCTGCAGAGCTGGCAGTTCACCGATGCGGAAGGCAACCTGCTCGGCCAGAAGGTCACGCCACTCGATCGCGTTGGGCTCTATGTGCCCGGCGGCAAGGCGGCCTACCCCTCATCGGTGCTGATGAATGCCCTCCCGGCCAAGGTCGCCGGCGTGCCGGAATTGGTGATGGTGGTACCCACCCCAGGCGGCGAACTCAACGAGCTGGTGATGGCCGCGGCCGCCATCGCTGGCGTTGATCGCGCCTTCGCCCTCGGCGGAGCGCAAGCGATCGCCGCCCTCGCCTATGGCACTGAGACGGTTCCAGCCTGCGACAAGATCGTTGGCCCGGGCAACATCTATGTCGCCACCGCCAAGCGTGCCCTGTTTGGCCAAGTCGGGATCGACATGGTTGCCGGCCCCTCAGAGATCCTGATCCTCTGCGACGGCGAGACCGACCCGGATTGGATTGCGATGGACCTGTTCTCGCAAGCTGAGCATGACGAAGACGCCCAATCGATCCTGATCGCCTGGGATGCCAAGTATCTGGACCAAGTCGCCGCTAGCATCGAGCGGCTGCTGCCGCAGATGGAGCGCAGCGAGATCATTGCGCAGGCCCTGAACGCGCGCGGCGCGCTGATCCTTGCACGCGATCAAGACCAGGCCGCGGAGGTGGCCAATCGCATCGCGCCTGAGCATCTGGAGCTGTCGGTGGCAGAGCCCCAGGCCCTGGCCGACCAGATCCGCCACGCCGGCGCCATCTTCATGGGCCGCTACACCGCCGAGGCGCTCGGCGACTACTGCGCTGGGCCAAATCACGTATTGCCGACCTCGCGCACCGCCCGTTTCTCATCACCTCTGGGGGTCTACGACTTCCAGAAGCGCTCAAGCCTGATCATGGCCTCAGCGGCGGGCGCTGCAGCGCTCGCCGATACCGCCTCCGCACTCGCGCGCGGCGAAGGCCTGACCGCCCACGCGCGCTCGGCCGAGTACCGTGGCGCCAAATAACACAGACACAGACGACATCGCCAAGGCCCATGAGTAACCTAATCGAGACGCTGATCCGCCCCGAGATCCAGGCACTCAAGGCGTATCATGTGCCGGAAGCCGCCGGCCTGATCAAGCTCGATGCGATGGAGAATCCTTACCGCTGGCCCGAGGCGCTGCGCGATGACTGGCTTGCCGCCTTGCGCGAGGCCGAGCTAAACCGCTATCCGGACCCACAGGCGCGTGCACTGCACGCGGCGCTGCGCGAGACGATGAAGGTGCCCGAGGGGATGGACCTGCTGCTCGGCAACGGCTCCGACGAGCTGATCCAGATGCTGGCGCTCGCGGTTGCGGCACCGGCTGTACCTGAGGCCGGCACCCCCAGCGTCAGCCCCGGCAACAACCCAACGGCTGGACGCGCCGACATCCGTCACGATGATTCGACGGGGCTCTCAGGACGGCGCCGCCCGACCCTGCTCTCGTTCGATCCGGGCTTCGTGATGTACCGGATGATCGCGCTCTTCGCCGGGCTCGACTACGTCGGCGTTAATCTGAATCCGGCCGATTTCTCGCTCGATATCGACGCCACTTTGGCCGCGATCGAGCGCCACCAGCCACTGCTGACCTTCATCGCCTATCCAAACAACCCAACCGGCAACCTGTTCGATGCCGCCGCCATCGAGCAGATCATCGCTGCGAGTCCAGGCCTGGTTATCATCGATGAGGCCTATGCCCCGTTCACCGATGCCAGCTTCCTGCCACGGCTCGGCGAATGGCCGAATCTGCTGGTCATGCGCACGGTCTCGAAGATGGGACTCGCCGGTCTGCGGCTTGGCTATCTCGCCGGCCCAGTGCCCTGGATCGCGCAGATCGATAAGGTGCGCCTACCCTACAACATCAATGTGCTGAGCCAGGTTAGTGCCGAATTCGCGCTGCGTCATCGCGATGTCCTCGATGCACAGACCAAATCCATCCGCGAGGAGCGTGGTCGGCTCGCTGCAGCCCTCGCCGAGCTCAACGACGACCAAGGTAGACTCCAACCCTTCCCGAGCGATGCCAACTTCATCCTGGTCCGCACCCAATCTGGACGCGCAGGAGCGCTCTTCAGCGGCTTGCGTGAGCGCGGCATCCTGATCAAAAACCTCGACGGCGCTCATGCAATGCTCGCCGACTGCCTGCGCATCACCGTCGGCACGCCCGACGAAAATGCCGCGCTGGTCGATGCCCTTGCCGAGCTTTTGGACGACAGCTAAGACTATCCTCAACGATCAAGAAAGCCGTCCTTCACGATCGTTTAGGAGCAACCGCGTAGGCAGCTGTGGACCCCAGCACCAGAGAACGAGATTGAGATCGGTATCCACCGCACCTTTGGCAAAGCTACGGACCTTGAGGCCCGCATAGCCTTCTGCGACCAGTTGCTCGGCAAAGCGCTGTGTGGGTGCCCGGCCATCCTCGCGCATCCTGACTCGCCAATCGTTGGCAGCTAGATCGTCCAGAGCCAGACCATAGTGCTCTAAGCACCGCTGATCGGTGGCATCGCAGATCGGCGCAATGTCCGCCGTATAGCACACCAAGGTGATCGGCTGCAGAATGCCAACCTGATTCGACTCCTTGATCGCTGTCATGATCGAGAGCGATGTATACAAAGCCAGCATCCCTTTCGGATTAAAACGCCCACCATAAAGACGAGCCCCTTCACCCGAAAAAGGCGTTGTCGCTCGGACCGGATTGAGCACGCGATAGAGCAGACCCTGGAAGCGCATCAGCACTCAGGCATGGATACCCTCATCGACGGCATCAACATACGCCATCACCTCCTCGGCACGCCCGTCACGAACCAGCTGCATGGGCGTCATCCCACCAAAGCCAGGCAGCGGCTCCGATCGATACCAGGCGTAGGCAATCAACGCAGAACCGAAGCGAGGCTCCACTCGATTCAGGATCTCGACCATTTCACGCAGTCGTCTTTGCGTCTTGGGGCTAGCGATGCGCTCGCGCCGCATCATGGCATCACGACCCAATCCGACCGTATGTGCAAGCTCGAGCTTGGTGGTCTGTAGGGCCTGGGCAATACGTTCTGGCGCAAACCGTCCGGCGGCCGTGAATCTCTCGATGAGCATATTTGCCTCCATTTTTGACGCAGAATAGCGCCACTCTGCATCTTCGGCAATCGTGGAGAACCAAAAAGAGTATTTCAACCGCAGATGACGCCGATAGGCACAGAAGCATGAAGCACTACGGCCAATCCCTGCTTCACCTCCTCGGTGACCTTAGTGTTACCGTTACGGCACTGTTTTGTATGTTTTTCATCGGCGTCATTCTGCGTCATCTGCGGTTTCCAGGGTGAAGACCGAGCGCTCTCCTGTTTTTTGGTCGATTTCAGCCGGCTTTGTGCGGCGAGGAACGCCTTCTGGACGCCGGTTGTCGCGTTGATTTGACGCTGTTTGTTGCCTTGGGGGCCTTGGCTGCAGGAGTCTTAGCGCGCGACTTGACCGGCTCGCCGTCGGAGATGGCCAGCACCAGGCCCAGACTCGCGAAGACCGTCAGCAGACTACTGCCGCCGTGGCTGATCAACGGCAGTGTGATGCCGGTCAGCGGCAGGGCCTTGGTGACGCCGCCAATGTTGAGCAAGGTTTGTGCGCTCAGCACGGAGGCAACGCCGGTTGCGGCCATCAGACCAAAGGGCGTGCGTGCCCTTGCTGCGAGGGTCAGCAGCCGTGTCAGTAGCACCGCGAACAGCAGCAGCAACAGCAGGCTGCCGGCGAAACCAAGCTCCTCGGCCCAGACCGCATAGATCAGGTCGGATTCCGCGATCGGCGTATAGCGTGGACGCGGCTCACTGAAGCCCTCGCCCCAGAGTCCGCCCGCGTACATGCCCGAGAGGCCTTGCAAGACCTGCCAACCGGCCCCGGTCGGATCAGCGAAGGGGTTCAGCCAGACCTCGATACGGCGCTGGCCGTGGCTGAAGAAGCTGATCAGGCTGGCACCGGCCGCGGCGCCTAGCACCAGGCCATAGACCAGATAACCGATGTGCCGGGTGCCGGCAGCCAAGATGGCGAGCAGGGTCAGCCCGAGGATCAGCACCAGGCCGAGATCGCGCTGCAGCAGAAGCATTGCGAGCAGCAGCGCCCAGACCAGCAGCAACGGCCAGAGCTTGCGCAGCGGCGGCAGCAGACCGCGCCAGCGGCTGAGCTGCTTCAGGTGCTGATCGATAAAGCCAGCGGTGAACAGCACCATGGTCAGCTTCAGCAGTTCGGTCGGGGTGATGAATCCGAGCCCGTAGACGGCGCCGCGATAGCGTTGGCCGGTCACCAGCACCAGGCCGATCAGCACGAGCGAGAGCCCAGCCCAGAGCCAGGTTGCACGCGCGGCAAGGCGATAGCGCCCATGGCGGCCAGCGAGCGCGATACTCAGCATCAAGGCCACCCCCAGGGGAACCAGGATCAGTTTCTCAAGGCCGATTGAGATCGAGCCAGGGGTGAGCGCGGCGAAGAGCCCGGTGCGCGACTGTGCGATCAGGCCCATCCCGCTGAGCAGCGCCGTGACCGGAAGCAGCAGCTGATCACCGCGAAAGCGCGTCAGCACCAACAGCAGATGGGCGCTGATAAAGGCACCGAGCAAGATCAGAAAGGGGATCAGGGCGCTGAGCTGCACCTCCAGCCCATCCTTCGGCCGAGCGCCCAGTAGCATCAGATACCCCAGCAGCCCAATCAGCAACGCCCAAAGCAGGAGCTGGCGCTCCGGTGCGCGAAGCTGCCAGAAGTCCCCGAGGCTGGTCGGTGTGCCGCGTCCTGCCATGACTAGACCTGGAGACCCAAGACGAGCCGAGCCCCGCCGCTGCGCGTCAAACCGCAGCTCCCCGGGGCCCAGCAACAATAATTGCTATGCCATGTCCTGCAGTACCGATCAGGCCTGGTGCTCTCGACAAGCACCACAAGCTGATCCGGATAAGAACCGCTAGCGCAGCAGCCTGACCCATCGAAGCGAGGGCCCCTCACAGCCCCTGCTCCGCAGCCTTGAGCAGGAGATCGCGGGCAATCGGCGCTGCCACGGTCGAGCCATATCCGCCATGCTCGACCAGCACGGCGAAGGCCAAGCGCGGCGCGGACGCCGGTGCAAGACCGATGAACCAGCTGTGCGAGGGGCCTTGTGGGTTCTCGGCGGTTCCGGTCTTGCCGGCGATTTCGAGGCCAGGGGTCTCGATGCCCTTGCCGGTGCCTTCCCTGACCGCACGCCTGAGCATCACCCGCAGCCGCCGCGCGGTGTCGGCGCTCATGAAGCGCGCAAGCGACTCGGGCTGCGTATCGCCCAGCAGACGGGGCCGCATCGCAACCCCATCGTTGGCGATCGCTGCCGCGACCAGGGCCATATAGGCCGGTGTCGCGGTGGCCCGGCCTTGGCCGATCGCCGCCTGGGCCAAGCCATAGCGATCGCGCTCAGGGATCGGCTCGAGCTGCGCGGACTGCAGCTGCATCCTCCCCGACGGCCCGCCAACAAAGGCAATCGAGCGGTTGAAGAGCAGCCTTTGACCGGTTTTCGTCAGCGCCGCATGGCCACCCAGCACACCGAGCTGCGCGAAGAAGACGTTCGAGGATTCGGACAGTGCCGTTGTCAGATCGAGCGCCCCATGTCCGGCCCAAGACCGGCCCGAGCGCTGCGCCTCGTAATATTCGTGGTCACGGATCGGCCGGTACCGACTCGAGGTGGTATAGCCCTCCGCCGGGCAATCCAGGCGACCACGAAAGCCGGCCTCCAGCGCCTGAGCGGCAAGCACCACCTTGAAGGTCGACCCGGGCGGATACTGCCCTTGGGTGGCGCGGTTCAAGAGTGGCGTCGCCGGATCAGCGCCGCTGAACAGGCTGGGTTGCAGCTGATTTGGATCGAAGCCGGGGACGCTCGCCATCACCAACACCGCACCGTCAGCGGGTCGCAGCATCACCACCGCACCGCGACCAACGGGCTTTGCCGCGGCAAGCCGCTCGACGGCCAGCTGCTGCAGGTCTGCATCCAAGGTGCTGACCAGATCCTGCCCACGCGGGCGCTTGCTTTGCGTCAGCAGCTGCCGCCCAAGCTCGCTCCAGTCGTCCAGGCTATCGAGCGTGGACCCGTTCAGGGCGTGATTGGCGATGGCCTCGATGCCGCTGAGGCCGAAGCGCGCATCGGCATAGCCCACCGCATGCGAAAAGATCGGCCCGTAAGGATAGACGCGCTCGGCAGCGCCATCCCGATTCCGACTCTCGGCCAAGACCTGGCCACGCCGATCCAAGATGCGGCCGCGCTGAATCCAGTGTGCAGGATTGAACTGGCGGCGATCATGCGACTGCATGAAGGCGATGAACTGTGGTCGCGCCGTGCCACCGAGCTGCCAAGTCGCCTGGTAGGCGAGGATTGCGATCAGCGCCAGGGTGATCAGGGCCACCGCTGGCAGCAGCCAAGCGCGCGGCTTGGCCAGATGCCGCAACGGCACCGCATGACGCAGCTGAAAGGCCTGCCACAGCCAGAACAGCAGCGCTAAGCCAAACGCCAGATGCAGGCCGAGGCGAACAGCGTCCCAAGGCGGGGAGCGGAAGAGATCGTTGAGCAGGTCCATAGCAGGCGCAAGCATACCCGAGAACGATGCCGATCTTCGCTGTTGTCTGGCTTGCTTGCTGGTACTGCCCCTTTTCCTAGTGAGGCTTCCCCTCAGCCCAACGAGCCATGATGTTAATGCACTGCACGCACGACTTGATTCACCTGCAAGCAGTTGGGCCCGTCAAGCAGCCTAGTCCGACCAACGCTCGAACAATCGGCGATCCCAAAGCACCGGCTCAGGCTCGGAAGGCTGCAGTTGACGAGCGTCGGGATGGCGCGGATTGACCAGTGCATTCAGCTCGCGGCGGGCAACGACAGAGGGTACCAGCAGGATGGCGCTGCGCACTTCCCGAAGCCACTGATCGCCAAACGCCCTCGCAACCCTGCTGTCATCCCGATCCCAACCGCGCGGCAAGGATGGTGCCTCGCACCGCTCGACAGACACATCCTCAGGCACGTCGACGACGACCAGCCGATGCGTTGAGGGAACGCGGCCGATCGCCGCGTGGACAAGAATCTCAAGCATGGCCCCTGCGTAGGTGAGTGAGCCGTAGACTACGGGATAGCCCATGCTGTTCCAGCGCCCGCCGATCAACGCAGCACCGGTTCCGTCCCAGATCGGATGGCGCATATCGCCGATGCGAAAGATCCGCATCAGGCGGCGATCCCATAGTAGAGCCGCCACAGCAGGGTCTCGACCCGTCTTGCTCCCAGCTCCGTGAGCGCGACGTCGAGCGGTCGCTGATCGTCCAGCAGGGGGTGCGAGGCGTGGAGAAAGGCGCGCGCCTCCTCGTCAGCATCCCAGACATGGCGCGCTGTGGCGTAGACACGCGCCAACCGCTCGGCCCGCTCGGACTCCTCTGCACTGAGCCGTTCGCGTCGGCGTTTGTACGTCGATTCAGGGACGACCCGATAGAGCAGCTGACGACGCTCCTCTGGTGTGCCCTCAACCTGTTCGACGCTGGCTTTCAGCGCCGATTTCGGCAGACCGCGAGCAACCAATGCATCCAGCTCGGCAAAGGAGTGCGGCAGCGGCTGCAAAGCCATCACGACAGCGATCTGTTCGGGCGTAACGAGGACCATGGCGCTCACTGGAAAAGTATCAGACGATACCTAAATCATAGCTCATCTAGCACCTTTCACAGGACCGTTACCGGCACCGATCGCTTTGATACCCGATGCCCAGCGGCGCGGCCCCTGGCGGGAAGCGCCGATCTGAAGGGCGACTTCACCCTGCAACGATGGACAAGTGAACAGTAGAGAACCCGCATGTGGCGGCGCATGACCGCTTCGCCATTCTGGGCCATTTACAAGTATCCCGAGCACTACCAGAGCTCAATAATTGTGATGCAGCAGAGCGAATCATGCTCTCGCGCAAGATAGCGTTGATCCCCGTCTGGTCAGGCCTAGTGTCATCTTTATCTTGAGTCCCGATCCAGTGGCCTTCGCGAGACGGCGAGGCTGACCCGCTACTTGCAGGTTCTCGGCGCAGCGGCTAGGGTTGATGGGTGATTCTCGATCGTTCCGAGGCTTGAGCCTTGAGGGCCGTCTCGCATGGGAAACCTCGCACTTAGCATTGAACAGCCGCACCGGCTCGAGCACGACAACATCGTGCGCTTGCATGCGCTGCACTGGACGGATTTCACGCATCTGCTCGCCATGCGCGGCGAGCACTCGACGCCGAGGCTCTGCTATCTCAACGGCGAGGTCGAGATTATGAGTCCGTCACGCAGCCACGAGGCCATCAAGTCGCTGCTTGGGCGCCTCGTCGAAGCCTACTGCCTGGAGCGCGAGATCCCATTCCGAACGCTCGGCAGCTGGACGCTGGAGTCCGAGCCTGACGAGCGCGCGATTGAGCCAGACGAATGCTTCATCTTTGGTGAGGCGGATGCGGATCGGCCTCAGCTCGCCATTGAGGTCACCTGGACCTCCGGTGGTCTCGACAAGCTCGAGATCTATCGCAAGCTCGATGTTGCTGAAGTCTGGTTTTGGCAGCGTGGTCAGCTTCAGTCCTATGTGCTCTGTGATCAGCGTTACCAGCCTGCAGAGAAGAGCCGCGCGCTTCCCGGCATCGGCCTCAAGCAGCTCAGCGGCTTTCTCGACCAGCCAACCACCTATCACGCGATTCGCGCCTATCGTGCGGCGCTGCGCGCTGATGCGCGCTGAATAGCGAGCCGACAACTAAACGTACTATGCTGTCCCGATGGACTTGCCCACTGCCGCAACAGAGCGGAGATCAAGATGCCTATAGACACGTCACGTCATGGCCGCACCGGCCAAAGCATTGATAATAGCAAGCTCGATCGCGTCGTCGCCGACGCCCGTCGGGCGATGGATGAGCGCGCCGCCGGCTACCGCGAGCAGGCGCTGAAGCTCTATCCCTGGGTCTGCGGGCGCTGTGCGCGGGAGTTCGATCGCAGCAATCTGCGCGAGCTGACGGTCCACCACAAGGACATGGACCACGACAACAATCCGCCCGATGGCAGCAACTGGGAGCTGCTCTGCCTCTATTGCCACGACAACGAGCATCAGAAGTACGAAGAACACCTGGCAGCAGTGGCCGCTGGCCGTGACACCAGCGCCACCGGCGGGCGCGCAGCCCCACCCAGTACCCATAACCCCTTTGCGGGTCTGGCGGACCTATTGAAGAAAGACTAGGGGTTTGCCGCCTCCCGCAGGATCAGCTCGAAGATCAGGCGCGGGTTTTCTTCATGAGCAAGGTGCCCCAAACCCGGCAGCAGCTGCACGCGCGCGCCGGGTAGCAGACTTTCGGCGCGTTCTGCCTCTACCGGCGGCACTGTGCGGTCGCCGCCAAAGCCGACCAAGACCAACGCGGGCTTGAGCCGCGGCAGCTCGCGCGCCATCGGCTCAAGATCCCAATTGGCCATCATATTCAGCGCTGCGGCCAGATGTCCAGGATAGGAGATCAACAGCCGATATAGCGCGATGCCCTCCGGGGTCAGGCGCGAACCAGTGCCATCCGCCATGCGCTTCACGCTGCGCGGGTCCTTGCGGGCGCCGCGGGCAAAGAAGCGCGGCACCACCGAGCTGCGTGCAAACAGCTTGGCAGCAGGCGAGAACCATTTCCCGGCGAATCCACGCAACGGCAGCAGCGCACCACTGAGGCTGATCAGCACCTTGGGTTGGATCTGACCATCTAGGCACATGCGAGCCAGGATGGCCGCACCAGCCGAATGGCCAACAGCGACCTCAGGTGCGAAATCGAGCTGCTTGATCAAGGCGGCAACGGCTGCGGCCATACCGGGCAGCGAAAGCTGGGTCGGCTCGGGTGCTTCAGTAAAGCCATGGCCTGGTAGGTCTAGGGCAAGCACCTGAAAATGCTCGGCGAGCAATGGCAACAAGCCACCCCAGGAGTGCGAAGCCGCGCCGGTGCCGTGAATCAACAGCAGCGGCGGGCCGTTGCCGGCCTCCTGGATATGCCAACGCAGCCCGCCAGCCTCGACGAAACGGCTGCAGTCGCGATTCGGCCAACTGTGCCCATCGCGCTCCCAGACCGGCCTGTCGTTCATCACCGAGGTGGAGGTCATGGTTTCTCAACCTGCAGCGGCGGGCGCATCAACTGACAGCCTGCACGGCGCCGGAGAGCGCGCGCGCATCGGCATGGGGCAGCGGTAGATAGACCGCGCCCATCTCGCGCGCCAGATTCTCAGCATCCGGCCGAGGTCGTGGTGACATATCCACCACCAGCGCCTTCAGCTCAGCGACCCGGAAGGCGCGCGCCGAGGCCAACGCATCCTCAGCCGCCTGCGCACGGCCACCGATGCCGTCACGATTCACGTTTGCTCGGCCATCGGTGAGCAGGATCACCACCGCCGTGCCACCGCGACGCGTGACCCCATCCGCCAGCGCCAGCGCGACATCGATGCCGGAGGCCAGCGGTGTCCCACCACCGCCCGGCAGACTGGCCAGTCCGCGTTTGGCTCGCACTAGCGAGCGCGTCGGCGGCAACAGGATCTCGGCGCCCGGACCACGGAAGGCGATCATCGCCACACGATCACGACGCACATAGCAATCGGCCAGCAGGAGTTCGACCGCGCCCTTGGCCTCGGCGAGGCGATGCAACGCCGCTGAGCCCGAGGCATCGACGACGAAGATGGTCGTGGTCTCTGAGCGTTGGCGATAACGGGTGATGCGAAAATCATCGCGCCTCACCTCGACCAGCACCTCGGACTCGCCGCCCTTCTCGGCGCGTTCCTGGCGCCGCAACCGCTGCCAGGGTGCCGCAACCCGCAGCGTATCGATCACGTTCAGCCGCGCCCCGGCACCAGGCTCACCGCGCCGAGTTCCGGCCGGTCGGCCGCGCAGCGAGCCACTCTGGATTGCGCCCGACTTGCCGCTCGATTTCGAGCGCTGACGCATTGCGCCCATCTGCAGCATCGCCAGCAGATTCGGCGGGATCGCCGCCTGCGCTGCATCCAGCACCTGCTCCTCGAGCGGCTTGTCCATCTCCTGCTGGGGCGTCTGGTCCTGATCCTGCTGCTCGTCCTGATTGTCTTCCGGCGGTGGTGGTGGCTCCTCGGTCTCTTGCTCCTCATCCGGCTGCTCTGGCATCGGGATGCGGGTCGCGCGCGGCGCCAGCACCAATCGAGCCGCCGCGCTCACGTCCTCAGACTCGACCCGATCGCGTCCGGCGAGCGCGGCGGAGGCCCGCGCCACCCGAAAGGCGGCGAGCGATGAGCGCAGCGAATCGACACCCAGCGCCAACGCCGTGCCGCAGAGCGCCTCGATGGCCTCGTTATCGAACTCGATCTCGGCAAGCCGACGTCGGGCCGTTTGGATCTGGCTCGGGTCGATGTCCGACGGCAGGGCCTCGGTATAACGGATGTCGCCGAGATCGAGCAGGAAAGCGAACCGATCGAGCAGCGTATGCGGGACCTGTTCTTCTTCGTTGGCGCCCTCGTCGAGCGCAACCACACCAACCCGCGCCAAGGTGCGCGCGGTGATCCCGTCGCGCTCGACCTGGATCTCGCCGTTATCGAGCGCCGTGCTCAGATAGGCTGCGGTGGAGCGACCGACTCGCTCGGCCATCGACAACTGCACCACACCACCATCGGCCTCTGCCAGGAGCCCGCGTTCGGCGACCGGGCGGCCGGCGTGCAAGGTCGCAGCGAGGTCGAGACCGCCGAGCAGTCGCCCATCGGCGATATGCAGCGGGATACGCCGGAATGGCAGCTCTGGCGGCAACAGCTCGCGCAGCAATTCCATCCAGAGATCGCGCACCGGCCCGGGCAGCGCCCGCACCGAGATGCCACCGCTACCGGCCGGATCAACCGCGAACAACGCCGCCGCGAGGCAGGCGTCGTCCCAGCGCGCGTCGCTCATTCGCCGAACAGCTCCTCGATAGCGCGCTCAACGCGGGTGGTGGAGCCGGCATCATCGAGCACATTCCGCCGCAGCCGATGGCGCAGTGACGGCGGTGCGACCCGCTTTAGATGCTCATCGGTGACGCTTTCGTCGCCCTCGAGCGCAGCAAAGGCGCGCGCGGCTCGGATCAGTGTCAGCTCGCCACGCAGCCCATCGGTGCCGAGCTTCATGCAGAGTTCCGAGGCGCGTTCGAGCGCCGCGTCCGGGACCTCGACGTTCGCTAGCCGCTCCTTCGCGTTCAGGATCTGTCGGCGCACCTTGCCATCCTTGCGCTTGTACTTCTCGATGAAGGCCGGTGGATCGCGTTCGAACTCATCGCGCAGGCGCACCACCTGCACCCGCGATTTGAGATCCTGCGGCGTGCTGATCTCGACCGAGAGGCCGAAACGGTCGAGCAACTGGGGGCGCAACTCACCCTCTTCCGGGTTGCCGCTACCAACTAGCACGAACTTGGCCGGATGGCGAACGCTCAGGCCTTCGCGCTCGACCACATTCTCACCACTGGCGGCGACATCGAGCAGCGAATCGACCAGATGGTCCTCGAGCAGGTTGACCTCGTCGATGTAGAGGAAGCCGCGGTGCGCGCGCGCTAGCAAGCCGGGCTCAAAGGCCTTTTCACCGCGCGTCAAGGCCTTCTCCAGGTCCAGCGCGCCAATCACACGATCCTCGGTGGCACCAAGCGGCAGATCGACCACCGGCACCTGCGCCTTGCGCACCTTGAGCTTGCCGTTGGCCTTACGCTCACGGCACTGTTCGCAGAGACCAGACTCCGGAGCGTCCGGATCACAGTTATAGGTGCAGCGATCAACCACCCGCATCGCCGGCAACAGCGCTGCCAAGGCACGAATCGCCGTCGACTTGCCGGTCCCACGGTCGCCGAACGCGAGCACGCCGCCGATACTCTGGTCGGTCGCCGCGATCAGGATCGCGAGCTTCATCTCTTCTTGGGCGACAATGGCAGAAAAGGGGAAGGCAAGCGGCATAGTCGTGTGAACCTTGTCGGCGGGCGTTATCAGGGGCCCTTACTGGAGGCTAGAATCGCGGCACGCGCAATCGCCGCAAGACCCTAGCGTCGGGGCTTCTTTTCGGTCAAGGCGAACCGATCGTTTGCTTGCGCTGGCTCATCGCAGCCGCTTACGGATGCCCTCTCAGACGACGCTGTCCCTCCCCAGCGACGCATTTCGCGACCATCGGCCACCCCTCTCTCTGAAGCACTCACGGAGCCATGACCCATTCAAGCGAGAACAGCAGTCAGTCCAATTACCTCTCCGACCTGACCACGCTGATGGAGCGCCGGCAAGCGCTGGGCGATGCCGGTGCGCTGCGGATTGGCGACCAGCGTTATTCGTACGCTGAACTGGCGGCGCTCGTCGAGCAACGGGCAACTGGATTGATCAGTGCCGGTGTAGCAGCTGGTGAGCTGGCGCTCTGGCCAACCACGCCGGTGCTGGATTCGCTGCTGATGCAATGGGCACTGGCTCGACTTGGCGCGGCGATGCTGCCCGTTCGCGCCGATCTGCCCCGCTCGCGCCTGGAATCGCTGATCCGCACGACCGGTGCTGAATGGTGGTGGGAGCCCGCTGACGGAGATGCGGGGCCTGCGCGAACACATCAAATACCACCTGTGAGCCTGACGACAGACGTGCCCGATGCCGCAACAACGCCAGCGGTCTTGGTCGAGACCAGCGGCAGCAGCGCAGAGCCCAAGATCGTGATGTTGAGCGCAGCGAATATCGCTAACTCATGCCTCGCGGTGAATGCACGGCTCGATCTCAAGCGTGGCGATCGCTGGCTCTGTGTGCTGCCCCGCCACCATGTTGGCGGGCTCGCGATCGGCTATCGCTGCGCACTCGCGGGTGCCGAGCTGATGGTGCAGTCGCGCTTTGACGCCGAGGCGGTCCAAGCTGCACTTCGGGACGCACAGATCACCCATGTATCCCTTGTCCCCGCGATGTTGGAGCGTTTGCTCCGGATCGATCGGAGGCCTCCGCCGCAACTAAGGGCCGCGCTCCTCGGCGGACAGGGGCTTGACACCAGTCTGGCCCAGCACGCAGTCGAGCACGGCTGGCCAGTCTACCTCGGCTACGGCATGACCGAGACCTTTTCGCAGGTTGCCGGCGGTTGGATGGGTGCCGATGGCTCGCCACAGCAAGGCCTGAAGCCGCTCGATGGTGTCGAACTCGACTGCCCAAGCTGTGATGACGCCCGGCAGCAAGCACAGCCGCTGCGCATCCGTGCGCCAATGCTCATGCTCGGCTACGCCAATCCAATGCGCAGGCCCGGCGATGGTCTCGACGACGGCTGGCTGCAGACCTCCGACCTCGCCTGCCGACTGCCCAGCGGCGGCGTGCAAGTGCTAGGGCGTGCCGATGATGTGGTGCTGATTGCCGGCATCAACGTGCTTCCAGCTGAGATCGAGCGCGAGCTAGCCCGGCTCGATCAGATCGCTGAGGTGGCCGTCGTCGGCGTGACTGATCCGAGCTGGGGCCATCGACTGGTCGCGCTCTATACCGGCGACCTCGAGCCAGCGCAGCTTGAGGCCTGGTGCCGCAGCAACCTGCCATCGCATCGGCGACCGCGGTCGTTCGCCCGTCTTGACTATCTACCGACCCTCAGCTCAGGCAAGCGCGACCGGCATGCGCTCATCGCCTACGCCGAGACACTGGCACTGCGCTGACAGCCTGGGGCTCGCGATCGGGTAGTCGTCAACCTCGGAGCGCAACCTTACAATAACCAAGAGATTGAGCATCGTTCCCCAAAGCCCCGGCAAACAAACGCCATTGGCCGCTGTCCAGTGCATAGAGCGAAGATGGGATCGGAGGACCAGGTCGTTGTTATGGGGACAGCGCGCTGACGAGGGATTGCGGCAGCGCTTGGCTCTTACCGGTGCGCGGATCGATCGCAACATGGACGCTGAGCGCCGTTGCCATCTCATGCGTGCCAATGAAGAAACCGTAAGCCAAGCTGAAGCGCCGCTCGCCAAGATCAATCAGGTTGATCGCGACATCGACCTGATCGCCGTGCCGCATTGGACGCCGGAAATCGGCTTCTACATGCACTAATGGGAGCCCAATCTGGCGGCCCCGAATCAGGCCATCGACTGGCCAGCCAATCCTCGCCATCATCGCCTCGTAGGCATCATGGGCGTGTCGGAATAGATGGGCGAAGAAGAGCACACCGGCGGCATCGGTGTCGTGTAACGCAACGCGGAAATGGTGCTCGATGGTCGGCGCCGTCATGCTGAGCCTTTCATCGCGCCCTCAGCTGCATCGGGTTCTGCTGCGGGCGCCAGCGCTGAGGCTGGCAAGTCAGCCTCATAGGCGGCCCAGGCGACGTGCGATTCGCTGAGCTGGACGCGCATCGCGGTCAGCCCCTTTGCAGACTCGCCAAGATCCCCTGCGCTGATCCGTGCTGCGAAACGGTCGAAAATCGCGCGAGCGAGAAACTCGGTGGTTGTATTCTGGCCCTCGAACAGCGGATGTTCATCCAGGTTTTTGTAGTCGAGTTCGCCGAGCACCTCACGCAGCACCATCGAAGCCTTGCCGATATCGACGACCAAACCATCCGCATCCAACTCCCGGCGGCGTAGCTCGCAGTCGACGACATAGGTGGCGCCATGCAGCTGTTGAGCGGGGCCGAAGATCTCGCCGCGGAAGCTGTGTGCAATCATGATGTGGTCGCGCACGCAGAGGCTATACATGGTTTTTCATCCTCTTGTTACCCTTCGAGACGATGGTCGCGTCATCTGACGCAGATGCCCGCAGAATAAAAATCAACGAAACAGCGCCTTAGCGAGAAGACTAAGGTCACCGAACGGCTGAAGCAGGGGTCGGCCGTAGTGACTTAATGTCTCTGCGCTTATCTGCGTCATCTGCGGTTGACATGCTCCTTTGGGGTTCATAACGGATGCGATGCAGCAGCGTATCGCCAGGGGCTGTCGCCAGGTCGGCCATCACCGTTGGCAGATTAGCGAAACTGTCTTCACCGGTGATCAGGGTATCAAGCACCGGGTCGGCCAGCAGCGACAGGGCCAGCTGCAGGCGCCGGCGATGATCCCAGCGCGCGCGTTGCCCGAGTGGAAGACTGCCAACCTGCGATGAGCGCAGCGTTAGCCGCCGCTGATGGAAGGCCTCGCCCAACGGCAGCGTCACCGGTTGGCTGCCGAACCAGCTCAACTCCAGCACCTTGGCCTCAGCAGCTGCAAGCGCAAGCGCAATGGTCAGGCCGTCAGAGGTCCCACTCGCATGTATCACCAAGTCCGCATCAGAGCGCGCGGTCGCAGGATCGCTGAAGCTGAAACCCAGAGCTGCAGCGGTCTCGGCCCGCTTTAGATTGATATCGACAAGCTCGACCTCGCAGCCCGGGATTCTGCTCGCGAGCCAAGCGCAGAGGCAGCCTACCGCCCCGCCACCGACAACCGTGATTCGATCGCCAAGGCTTGGCTGTGCGTCCCAGAGGCCGTTGATGGCTGTCTCCATCTGCGCGGCCAAGATCGCCCGTTCGGGTGGCAGCTCGGCCGGCAGGGGATGGACGGCAGACGCTGGCACGCGATAGCGGTCTTGATGCGGATGCAGGCAAAACACCGTTTGGCCGATTAGCTCAGTGGCGGCGCCAGCCTCGACGCGCCCGACGCTGATATAGCCGTATTTGACCGGCGCCGGAAAATGGCCAGCCTGAAACGGGGCACGCATGCGCTCGTATTCGCTCTCCGGGATCTCGCCCCGAAACACCAGGGCCTCGGTGCCTCGACTGATACCACTGAACAGGGTGCGCACCTCAACCTGGCCCGCTGCGAGGGGTGCCAGCGTCTCGATTCGCAGGGCTCCTTGTCCGGGCTGAACCAGCCAGAAGGCCAAGGCTTCGTCGCTCACGAGCATAACCTGGCCGCATGACAAGCGGAGCCTGAAACCAGCCGACCCCGCCTCAGCCCGGAGCCGATTTGCGGACGATTGTTGATCAGCGTGGAGCCCCCGCGGAGGCGGCGCACAGCACCAACCTTTGCTGCGAATGACTCAGCCGGCTCAACCACAGTTCTTACCTTAGACCCCAACACGAACCGCATAAACGTCACCAGAATTCGCCGCCTCCGGCAGCCGCTCGATCCAGCTGCCGATCTGCTTGGCACCCAGCCAGTGGTCATGCACCAGCGACTCACTGGCACCCAGCGCCGCGTTGTAGCGATAAGCGCCGAGCCGCTCACATTCCCTCAGCGCCTGCAGCGCAGTCTGACGCTGGATTGTCGTAAACTCGAACGATAAAGTCGCCAATGCGCGGCTCAACCCCTGCAAGACGCTGACCTCATAGCCTTCGACATCGATCTTGCAGAAGCGCGGCTCTCCATAATCTACGATCAAGGCGTCCAGCGTGGTCACAGGCACGTGGAGCTTTGCATCCCAACGCTGTCCCTGCCATTGCTGTCCGCCCCGGGCCGCGTCGATGAATGCGCTCGATATCGAACTTACGCTGGGGTTGGCCAGATTGATAGACATCTCGACCTCGGCAGTGGCCGCTCCCACCGCGACCCGCTCGAGGATCACCTGCTGATCACCGCCATGCAAGAACTCTAATGCCCGCGCCAGTGCCGGCTGCGGCTCGACGGCGACGACTCTTGCATTGAGCCGGCGCAGGCTCGCGATACAATCACCAACATGTGCACCAATATCGAAGACGAGATCACCGGGTCGCACAAACTGACTCAGCAACCGATCACGCCAGGCCCCATCACCGCTGCGGTAACGCTGGTACAGTGAGCGAGCAACGCCAAGCTCACGCCGTATTGCGTTCTTTAAACTCATGATGCGCTCTCGCCGGCTCAGCTCCGCATGAAGCTTCGCTACTACATCCTCCTGCTGTTACTCGCATTTGGGCTGGTACCTCTGATCGTAGCGGAGCTGATCAACCTGCCGCTGGTGATCGATCGTACCGCGTTGTTCTATCAGAAGGCGTATTTACAGAATTTGCGCGCGGATTTTCGCGATCTTGACCAGCATCTCGCAAGCCGCCACGAGATGATCCGATTGCTCGCCAAGCTCCCACAGCCGGGCATCATCCTCGGCGAGGCCGGCGATGAAGAGACCATCGACCTGGCACGGGCTCGCTACACCGGCTGGATCAACCAGATGCTGAGCGACCAGGCCGACCTGATCGAGATCCTCTTCGTCGATGGTGATGGTAACGAGCGGTTTTGGCTCCAGCGCGACGCAGCCACTCGCGAATGGCATCCCACCGAATATCCTCCTGACCCACCGAGTCGCGGCTTCACCAACGCTGGTCTCAAGCTCAAGCCCGGTGAGGTCATCGTCAGCCGCATTCGAGTCAACTCTTTTGCAGCAAGCGAAGACCCTCGACAGCTAATGACACTGCAGATCGCAAGTCCGGTTGGCAGGCGTGCCGAAGACGAGACCAAGCCGCTCGGCCTACTGATGATGACCATCGATGTGGGCGGCCTGGCCAACTTCTACCGCGAAACCCTATGGGTGACCAACGATGGGCGCTATCTGCGGCCCGGCGAGCCGTTCAGCGAGGAAGCGCTCGCGTTTGCCGATTTTCCTGGCCTTGAGGCCATCTTCGAGGACGCAAAGCTGGCGCTTTGGAAAGGCGATTTCGGCCCGCCCCTGCTCTGGGTACCGATGTTTCTGACCGAGAACGCTCAGCCGCTCTGGGTCGGACGCCCCGTCGACCCCTCACCAATCGCCAGCTTCCGCAATGCATTGGTCGGACGCGTGCTGAGTATCGTGCTCGTGCTGATCTTGGTCGTACTGATCATTGCGCGCTGGCTGGCGTCGCGCGCGGAGCACTTCGGGCAACAGTTGACCAGTGGCGTTCGCGGCATCCTGCGCTCAGAACAGATGCCGCAGTTCCGCTGGCGGGGACCCTCAGAGGTCAGAGAACTCGGCGAGCAGCTGAATGCGCTCGCCCATAGCCATGCCGAGCATCTCAGCGCCGAGCGCCAGCACATGCAGCAGCTGGAGCAATCGAACCGATACAAATCGGAATTTCTAGCCAATGTCAGTCATGAGCTGCGCACGCCGCTGAACTCCATCCTGTTGCTCTCGAAACTGCTGGCCGCGCAGGAGTCTGGGCTCGACGACGACCAGCGCCGCCAGGCCAAGGTCATCAACGAGGCCGGACGTGACCTACTCACGATGATCGACAACGTCCTCGACATCTCGAGGATCGAGGCAGGAGCGGTCACCGTTCATCTCGAGTGGGTCCCAATCAAGCCGATGATCGACGAACTCGTCGGCATGCTCGGCCCAGTCTTCTCCGAGAAAGGACTCAAGCTCCGCGTCGAATTCAGCGCGGCGGCAGCCGACCACATCTATAGCGATCAAGCCAAGATCCGCCAGATCCTAAAGAACTTTCTCTCCAACGCCGCAAAGTTCACTCCAAAGGGACTGGTCACGGTCGCGATCAAGGCCGGAGATGAGGATTACCCACTTGCGATCTCGGTCAATGATACGGGTATTGGTATTCCGGTTGGCAAGGAAGAGGTGATCTTTGAGGCCTTCAGACAGGCGGATGGCTCCACTCGCCGCCGCTATGGGGGCACCGGTTTAGGACTATCGATCAGCAAGGAGCTTGCGCAACTGCTCGGTGGCCAAATCACCGTGACCAGTACGCCCGGGCTGGGGTCTTGCTTCACGCTGCATTTGCCCCTGTCCTGCGATCCGAGCAGTCTGACAGCGGTCGAGGTGATCGAATCTCAGCAGGCATCCGCCCCAAGCGCAGAACCCTCTGTAATAGTCAGCCAAGACAGCGAGCGCCTGAGCAACAACGGATCAACAACTCGGCGCCTATCTGCACCCCCTCCATCAATGTTAAAGGTCTGTGATCCAGAGGCGGAGGACCAAGAGCCTTGCGATGCGTTCTCTTATGCCACCGATGCGGATTACGCCAACCAATGGGTGCTGCTGGTTGAGCGCGATGTGCAGAGCCTGGTCGCGATCGCCGCAGAGCTTGAAGCGCTCGAGCTAAAGGTACAGACCGCCGCCGACGAGGAAGAAGCACTTGAAACCCTATCCGAAGAGCACGATTGCTCGATGCTGCTACTTGCCAACGGCCTTGAAGCAAGCGACGCCTGTGCTACGATCAAGCGCTTACGGCAGACAGCGAAGCTAAGCGATCTGTCGATCGTTGTGCTCGGCGATCTGGATACAACAGAGCAGGGGCGGTGTATCGAGGCAGGTGCGTGCTGTTTCCTGAAGAAGCCGATCGAGCCGGCGGCCCTGGCAAATCTCATCCACGCCTCATTGCGCCCTAGCACAGTCGATGGAATCGAGGAGACGGCATGATGAGCGGAACCGAATACAAACTGCTGATCGTAGACGATCACGCACACAATCTCTATACGCTGCGAAAGCTGATCGAAAAGCATCTGCAAGCGACCGTGCTTGAGGCTGCCTCCGGCCGTGAGGCGATCGCTCTCACGCTCAGCCATCACGACATCGACCTGATCATCCTCGATGTGCAGATGCCGGAGATGGACGGGTTTCAGACCGCCTCATTACTCAAGCTGCGTCGACGCTCGCGCGACATTCCGATCATCTTTCTCACCGCTGCCTTTAAGGCCGAGGAGTTCCAGCAGCGCGGCTTCGCGATCGGCGCCGTCGACTATCTGCTCAAGCCCATCGACGATAACCTCCTCATCAACAAGATCAGTACCTACTTCAGGCTGATCGAGAAGGAGCGCTCGCTCAACCGTGAACTCGAGATCAAGGTTGCCGAGCGCACGGCCGAACTCGCCGAAGCCCGCCAATATCTCGCGAATATCATCACCTACATGGGCGAGGCCCTGCTGGTCCTGACCCCCGAGGGCGAGATCAAGATCACCAATCCAGCCGCCTGCCGCATGCTTGGCTACAGCGAGTCGGATCTGCTTGGCCTCTCCATCGGCGACGTCTTTGAGGAAGAGGGCGACGAGGAGGCCGGCGCCTTCATGGGCACCTGGCTTGAGGCCTTGATCCGCACCGGAGCGCTAGCCAAGATCGAGGCGCGCTTCATCGCCAGCGATGGGCGACGAGTGCCGATCTTGTTTTCGCGCACCGCGATAAAAGATGTTGATGGTGTAATAATGGATATCATCTGCATCGCGAAGGACATGAGCGGCTATGTCCGCATCGATAATCACAAAATCATGGAAGCGAACACTACCACCAATCCTAACAGGATGACCGAGGCTGACCATGAACGATGAACTGCCAGCCGAACATTTCGACCCTGAAGACACCACCCTCACGGCGATGGCCTTGAAAGCGATGGCGCATCCGCTGCGCTGGAAGATCCTCTGCTCGCTCGGTCAAAACGAACTCTCGGTCGGGGAGATCGTCGAGCGCACTGGAACCTCGCAGAGCAATATCTCGCAGCACCTAGAACAGTTGCGTAACAAGAACATTGTCGTTGCGCGCAAGGAGGCTAACCGTATCTTCTATCGCATTCGCAACGACCAACTATTGGAGCTGATCGGTATCATGCGCGATGTGCTATGCCCTGCGAATCTCGACGATCGCTATCCGCGGTGATGAAGAGAAGGCTGAGGGGTGAAGGAGGAAGGGGGAAAGTAGGAAGGAGTTGGGAAATGATCAGTGGGAGGAGAGACTAACGCTTATGCTTGATGAGAACGACTGGTTTACCGAGGTTGCGGATGAAGCTGGCAGCGCCTTTTCACTGCGAGTCAAGCAGCGACTGCATCGCGAGGAAAGCCCTTTTCAGACCATTGAGGTCTACGAGACCGACACCTTCGGGAACCTGATGGTGATCGATGGGTTCACGATGCTCTCGACGCGCGAGAACTTCCTCTACCACGAGATGCTCTCCCACCCCGTGCTCTTGACCCACCCCGAGCCGAGGCGGGTTGCCATCATCGGCGGCGGTGATTGCGGGACCCTGCGCGAGGTGCTGCGCCATCCGGAGATCGAGTCTACAGTTCAGATCGATATCGACGAGCGCGTGACCCGCGTTGCCGAGCAGTTCTTCCCCGAACTCACCGAGTCGAACGGCGACCCACGTGCGACCCTGTTGTTCGAGGACGGGATTCGCTGGATGCGGGAGGCACCTGATCAGTCACTCGATGTCATCATCATCGATAGCACCGACCCGGTCGGCCCAGCCGAAGGGCTGTTTACCACCGCCTTCTATCGCGATTGTCACCGCGCCTTGGCAAAAGGCGGCCTGTTGGTGCAGCAGAGCGAATCGCCGCTCTATCACATGGACATCATCCGCGGCATCTATGCCGACACCCGGACTGCCGGTTTCCAGGACCATGCCACGCTCTTCTTTCCGCAGGCGATCTATCCGTCCGGCTGGTGGAGCGCGACTCTAGTAAGCCGAGATCAGGCGGTTCCGGCCTTCCGCGCTGCAGCCGCAGCCAAGCTGCCGTTCTCGACGCGCTACTACACTGCTGAGATCCATCGCGCGGCGTTGGCGCAGCCGGCCTTCTTCAAACAGGCGATGAACGCCATCCAAGGCGGATAGCCTAGTTGTTCTGATCTGATGGGTTCATCTGCGTGGCCCATCTGGGTAGTCCAGACGCAAAAACGGGGCCCGAAGGCCCCGCTGCAAGGCAGACGCGCAGGTGCGCTATCCGTCAGTTTCCAGCGCCTCCGCGGGAGCCAACGAATTCAGGGTAGGCCTCGAGTCCGCATTCGCCGACATCGACGCCCTCGTACTCTTCCTCCTCGCTGACCCGGATGCCCATGATCAGTTTGATCAGCAGCCAGACGATGATTGAGGTGGTGAAGACCCAGGCGAAGATGGTGACGAGACCGATGAGCTGCGGCAGGATGCCAGCGTCGGTGTTGGTAATCGGCACGGCCAGGAGGCCCCACATACCGACAACGCCATGGACCGAGATCGCACCCACCGGATCATCGATGCGCAGCTTGTCCAACGCGATGATCGAGAACACGACGATGATGCCACCGACGCCACCGATCAGGGAGGCCGCAAGCGGTGTCGGTGCCAGCGGCTCGGCGGTGATCGCCACCAGTCCGGCCAGTGCACCGTTGAGTGCCATGGTCAGATCAGCCTTGCCGAAGATTAGACGAGCGGTGATTAACGCAAAGACCAGTCCCCCGGCGGCAGCCATGTTGGTGTTGACGAAGACCGCGGCGACGGCATTGGCGTCGGAGATATTAGAGACCACCAACTGCGAACCGCCATTGAAGCCAAACCAGCCAAGCCAGAGAATAAAGGTGCCAAGCGTCGCGAGCGGCATATTGGCGCCTGGGATCGCATTGATCGAGCCGTCTTTACCGTACTTGCCTTTGCGCGCTCCGAGCAGTAGCACACCAGCCAGCGCGGCCGAAGCACCGCAGAGGTGGACGACGCCAGAGCCGGCGAAGTCCTGGAAGTTGAGGCCATCAAGGAAACCACCGCCCCACTTCCAGTAACCCTGCATTGGGTAGATGAAGCCGGTCAAAACGACCGCGAAGAGCAAGAAGGCCCAAAGCTTCATGCGTTCTGCGACCGCACCAGAGACGATCGACATGGCAGTGGCGACAAACACCACTTGGAAGAAGAAGTCGGACATGACGGAGTAGTAGACATCGCCACCGCTGCCGAGGACTTCTTCGACCGTGTTGTCACCGCCAAACATGAAGGTCCAGCTGATCGCTGGAATCACGCCGTTGCCGCCACTCGGGTACATGATCCCGTAGCCGATCACCATGTACATGATGCAGGCGATCGCAAAGAGTGCGACATTCTTGGTCAAGATCTCAGCGGTATTCTTGGCGCGGACCAGCCCAGCCTCGAGCATCGAGAAGCCAGCAGCCATCCACATGACCAAGGCGCCTGAGACTAGGAAGTAAAACGTATCCAGCGCATACGCCAGCTGTACAGTTGGTTCTTCCACTGTAGGATTCCTCCTTCGCGAAGTTAGAGTGCGTCCGGACCGGTCTCACCGGTGCGGATACGAATGACTTGATCGACGTCGCTGACGAAGATCTTGCCGTCGCCGATCTTGCCAGTGCGGGCGGCATTGCTGATGGCCTCGATGACCTGGTCAACAAGGCTGTCGTCGACGGCGATCTCGACCTTGATCTTTGGGAGGAAGTCGACGACGTACTCGGCGCCGCGATAGAGTTCGGTATGGCCTTTCTGACGGCCGAAGCCCTTGACCTCGATGACGGTGATGCCCGAGACGCCGATATCGGCGAGCGCCTCGCGCACGTCATCGAGCTTGAAGGGTTTGATGATGGCAGCAACCAGCTTCATGAATGTGCTCCGTTGGATGGGTTGCGGCTGGCCTGGGCCTGCATGCGGCCAGCCGCGGTTGACGATGGCAGATCGGCCATTGCCGCTACGCGCTTGTGCGGTGAAGCTTTAGCAAGTGTCGAGCCAATCGATCAGAACTCTTTGTTCCAACCAACCCAGAACTTCGGATCGGTGTCGTAGCCAAGATCCTGGTCACCGTTATTCTGGTCCCAGTTCAGGCTAAAGGTGCCAAAGTCACCAGCGTCGCGGCTGATCGTTGCGCCAAAGTTCCAGTAATTGTTGCTCTCTGACTTCACATAGGTAGTGCCATCGGCTGCAATCTTGGTGACGTCGTCCTTGTCGTGGCGGAAGTCGTAGTAACCAGCGCGCAGGCTAAATCCAAAGTCGTACGGCAGCACAAAATCTGCACCGCCGTAGTAGTACAGATCGCCATCATCGAACAAGCCATCATCGTTTTCGCCATACACGGTGTAGGCAAGACCGAGCGTAAACCACTTGAAGGTGCCGCTAGCACCAATCTCCGCGAAATCGGAATCGCGGCCGTCCGGGTAGGCATAGTAGATGGCATTGACGTCAATGCTGACATCATCGTTTACGGCGAAACCGTAGCCGAGATAGAAGTCAAGCTCATAATTAGGAGAAGACGGATC
>CAZEZH010000005.1:49447-56066 GCA_964516305.1 uncultured Halochromatium sp.
ACCACCTTGAACCGCTGCCTGATCGCCGGTTTGAGTCACACCGCGCCAGATATAGTTAGACACCGCACCAATGTTCGCGCTGTACGACCAGGGGCCCTGGGCGACAGCCGGCGCTGAGACAAGCAGCGAAGCAGATAGCAGGGCGCCAGATGCGGCCACCATTCCCAAGCTCTGTTTTTTCATCGTCAAGTTACCTCAGTTCATGTCGGAGACGGGCGAGACGACCGCCCTTCGTGGTGATCGTGCCTATCGCAAAATCACAGTCTTGAGGAACTATGCAGCTTGTGTGCCAAAGTACTTATGTACCCAAAAGACAACGAATTCAGCGACCCTGTTGCAGAAGCGCAACTACCCAAGCGCACCGGCAAGGTGCAGCACCCCCTGGGTGATCGGGTCGCGACGCACCATTTCAGGGCAGTCTCCCAGACAGGCGCTCGAATCTTTGTGGCTCTATAATGGTTTGGACTCGTTCCTCCTTTGCTGGTGATCTCCAATGCTCGACCCGAAACAGATTGACGACCTTGCACGCCGCCTTGCCGAACATGCACCCAAGGGTTTTCAGGTGTTGCAAGAAGATCTCAACCGCAGCTTCCGTGCAACGCTCGAGGCGGGCCTGACGCGGCTCGATCTGGTGACCCGGGAGGAATTCGACGTCCAGGCGGCGGTCCTCGCGCGCTCGCGGGCGAAACTTGCTGCGCTTGAGAAGCGTGTCGCCGCGCTCGAGACACCAGCAAGCGATCAGCCAGCAACCGCCAACGAAGCCGACGCACCAAGCGCCTGAGCACTGAATTCAAGCGCACACCGCAACGACCTCCCCGTGGGCCTCGCAGTCCTACACAGCCGCGCCCGCGTCGGCATCGCAGCGCCACCCGTGACTGTTGAGGTTCACGCCGGCGTTGGCCTGCCCTCGCTGTCGATCGTCGGGCTCCCAGAACTGGCGGTGCGCGAGAGCAAGGATCGGGTGCGCGGGGCGCTGGCCAATAGCCGGTTAGACTTTCCTCCCGGTCGGGTCACCATCAACCTGGCCCCAGCTGATCTACCGAAGGAGGGTGGTCGCTTCGATCTCCCGATCGCGCTCGGCATCCTTGGCGCATTAGGACAGATCCCGGCTGAGCCCTTGACCCGCTACGAGTTCCTGGGTGAATTAGCCTTGAGCGGTGAACTACGCCCAGTCGATGCCGTGCTGCCTGCTGCTCTCGCGGCGCGCGCGGCCAGCCGCGCGCTGATCTTGCCGCGGGTCAACGCCGCTGAAGCCGCGCTGGTCAGCGGGCTTGACATCTTGCCCGCCGATCGACTGCTCGATGTCTGCGAACATCTCAATGGACTTAGTGCGCTAAGCGCCTATCAGCGCGTCGAGCCAGCTGAAATACCGCCGACGGTGCCAGACCTCGCCGATGTGCGGGGCCAGCCCCAGGCCAAGCGCGCACTCGAGATCGCAGGGGCTGGCGCCCATAGCCTGCTATTGCTCGGCCCGCCGGGCACCGGGAAATCGATGCTGGCTTCGCGCCTACCGGGAATATTGCCGGCCCTGACCGAGGCCGAAGCAGTCGAACTGGCCGCGGTGCAGTCGGTCAGCCGGCATGCCTCGGCAACGCCGCTGTCATGGCGTCAGCGTCCGTTTCGCGCGCCGCACCATACGGCCTCGGCAATTGCATTGGTCGGCGGCGGCTCCAACCCTCGACCCGGCGAGATCTCGCTGGCGCATCATGGTGTCCTGTTCCTTGACGAGCTGCCAGAGTTCGACCGGCGGGTACTCGAGGTGCTGCGCGAGCCACTCGAATCCGGCCAGATCCTGATCTCGCGCGCAGCCCGCAGCGCCGAGCTCCCGGCCCGATTCCAATTGATTGCGGCCATGAACCCCTGCCCTTGCGGCTATCTGGGTGATCCGAGCGGCCGCTGTCGCTGCACCCAGGAGCAGGTCATGCGGTACCGCGCTCGCATCTCGGGACCACTGCTTGATCGGATCGACCTGCATGTCGAGGTGCCACGCTTACCAGCCGAGCAGTTGCACTCTGCGGAACCCTCAGCCGCAGAGTCGACCGCGACCGTCAAGCAGCGGGTAGAGGCCGCTCGCGCGCTCGCGCTGACCCGCGCCGACAAGCCAAACAGTGCGCTAGAGCCGCGCGAGATCGAGCGCGATTGCCAGCTGAGCAAAGACGGTCGGCGACTCATGGAACAGGCGATGCAGCAGCTTGCACTCTCGGCACGCGCCTACCATCGCATCCTCAAGGTCGCCCGCACCATCGCCGACCTGGCCGCTCGCGACCAGATCAGCATCACTGATCTCGGCGAGGCCATCGGCTACCGAAAACTGGATCGTGAAGCCCCAAAACCGCCGCCGCTACCCGCGGCAAGGGCTCAACGAGGGCAGGCCTGATCATGCTCGAGTTGCGAGGCGTCAGCCTGCGAAGGGGCACCAAGCTGTTGCTCGAGGATGCGGATCTGCGCGTGCATCCCGGCCAGAAGCTGGGCCTGGTCGGCGCCAATGGCTGCGGCAAGTCAAGCCTGCTCGCGCTAATCCAGCATGAACTTGCGCCTGATGCCGGCAGCATCTCGGTGCCTGCGGGCTGGGAGGTCGCACATGTCGCCCAGCACACCCCATCTGGGGCACGCGAAGCGATCGAGTTCGTGATCGATGGGGACAGAGAGCTGAGACAACTGCAGGCCGCCCTCAGCGAGGCCGAACAGGCCGACGATGGTCTTCGGCAAGGCGAACTGCTCGGACAACTCGAATCGGTCGGCGCCTGGGAAGCCGAGAGCCGCGCCGCGCAATTGATGCACGGGCTCGGATTCGCGGTGGGCGCTGAGCGTTGGCCGCTGGATACCTGGTCCGGTGGCTGGCGGATGCGTCTGGCACTGGCGCGTGCGCTCATGTGCCGCTCCGATCTTCTGTTGCTCGACGAGCCCACCAATCATCTGGACCTCGATGCAGTGATCTGGCTAGAGGGCTGGCTCCGTGCTTATGACGGGACCCTGGTGATGATCTCGCACGACCGCGATGTGCTTGATGCCGTGGTCACCAGCATCTGCCACCTCGAGCGGCAACGACTCTGGGCCTACAGCGGTGGCTATTCGGCCTTCGAGCGCCAACGTGCTGAACAGTTGGCTCAGCAACAAGCCGCCTTTGTCCGCCAGCAACGAGAGATTGCGCATGTGCGCTCCTTTATCGACCGCTTCCGTGTCCAGGCGAACAAGGCACGCCAGGCTCAGAGCCGCTTAAAGGCCCTTGAGCGGCTCGAATTGATTGCGCCGGCCCATGTCGATACCCCGTTTCGATTCCGTTTCCGCAACGCCGAGAGCCAGCCCAATCCACTGTTGCGTCTAGAAGAGATCGCTGTCGGCTACGAGTCCGTGCCGATCCTCAGCGCCGTCAGCTTCTCCCTCCAGCCTGGCGATCGCATCGCACTGCTAGGCCCGAACGGTGCAGGCAAATCGACCCTGATCAAGACGCTGGCCGGCGACCATATGGCCCTTGCCGGCACCCGTGTCGAAGCCCAAGGGCTGCGCGTCGGCTATTTCGCCCAGCATCAGATGGACCAGCTGGAGCCAGATGCATCACCCCTGCTACATCTCGCCAGGCTCGACCCCGCTGCCACAGAGCAACAATTGCGCGACTTTCTCGGTGGCTTCGGCTTCAGCGGCGACCAAGCCACTGCACTGGTCGCACCCTTCTCTGGGGGCGAGAAGGCGCGCCTCGCGCTTGCGCTGATCGTCTATCAGCGGCCCAACCTGCTGTTGCTCGACGAGCCGACCAATCATCTCGACCTGGACATGCGCCACGCCCTGAGCGAGGCCCTGCAGGAGTATGAGGGTGCCCTGATCTTGGTCTCCCACGATCGGCATCTGCTGCGTATCACCTGTGACACACTGCTCTTGGTTGATGAAGGTACCCTCGCCCCCTTTGACGGCGACCTGGACGACTACCCCAGATGGATGAGCCAACGCGCCAGTCAACAACGCCAGGCAGCCAAAGCAAGCCCGACCGACCAGGCCGATGCACCGACGCAGGCCGCTGCAAGCGCAACCTCTTCCAAAAAGGACCTACGCCGACGCGATGCCAAAGGGCGGGCGCGGCTGCAGCCCCTGCGCCGCGATCTGAAGAGACTGGAGCAACAACTCGAGACACTGAGCGAGCAAGGCAAACAGCTTGACCAGGCACTCGCCGACCCAGCGCTTTACGAACCAGATGCCAAACCACGGCTGCTGGCACTGATGGAAGATAAGCGGCGCGTCGATGCCGAGCTGGCCGAGATCGAACAGGCCTGGCTTACGGTGGGAGAGGAGCTTGAGCAGCACCAGACGTCGTCCTCCTGATGCAGCCCTCCTAATGTCGAGCGCCGGTCCCCTACCGATACCCAAGGCCCTACCGCGGCGTCGGTTTCCGATGCCTGCACCGCTGCGTTGGCTGCTGCTCGGCCTCATCGTTGTTGGCAGCCTTTATCTGGTCTCGCCCTACATCGCCCTCTGGCGGCTCAACCTGACTAGCGTTCATGGCCCAACCTCAGCCCTCAGTACAGTCGTCGATATCGAGGCGGTGCGCGATCAGATCCAACGCCGACTCAACAAGGATCGCACCAGCGTGATTGGAGAGGTCTCGGACGCCTTCATCGATTGGATTCAACAGTCGATACGACGCGACAACGGTGAGGCGCTAAGGCGCGCCGTCACGCTAGGCTGGGTGCGCCAGCTACTGCTCACCCACGCCAAGGATAGCGATGGATTCTGGCCCGTGATTCGCTATGCCTTCTACGACTCACCGCTCGAGTTCCGGGTTCAGATCGGCCACCGATCCGCAAGCGACGAGGACAGGCAAGAGAACATGCCCATGCCGGTACACCTGCGATTCGAGCGCACCTGGCTTGGCTGGCGTGTGATTGCCGCCTACTACTGAGCCTGTGATGACGTAAACTGGCGAGGTCGACCAATCAATCGCACCCGACCCCTTTGAAAAAGATTGCTCATCACGCGCCTCAAGTCGTTCTCAGCTTGACACAACGCGCGGTATCTTAGGGCCGTTAGTGAACCTTTAGCATCTCCTCCTCTTCATCGCCCAGCCCTTCAGCGCAGGATCTCAATGATGTCCCCGTTCAAAGACCTGACCGATAGCACACCCAACGAACGTCTGTTCAAGCTCGAGCCGCTCGCTATGGACGCCGAGAGTCTTGGCCGTGACTTCCAGCACTATTACGCCCACACCCTGGGCCGCGACCGCGACTGCCGGTCAGCCTACTATCCCTACAAGGCCCTGGCGATCACGCTACGCGATCGCCTCATGGAGCGCTGGAAGCGCACCCGCTACGCCCATGACCAGGCCAACTGCAAGCGTACCTACTATCTCTCGCTTGAATTCTTGATGGGACGCTCGCTCAGCAATGCGCTGCTCAATCTTGGCGTCACCGAAGAGGCACGCCAGGCCCTCTACGAGATGGGCCTGATGTACGAGGAGATTGAATCCGCTGAGATGGATGCCGGCCTTGGCAATGGTGGCCTCGGGCGCTTGGCGGCCTGCTTCCTGGATAGCTGCGCAACACTGCAGCTGCCGGTGAAAGGCTATGGCCTGAGGTACGACTTCGGTATGTTCCGGCAATTGATCGAGAACGGCCGTCAGCTCGAAGAGCCCGACCATTGGCTGCGGGACGGTAATCCCTGGGAGCTGGAACGCCCCGAGTACACCCAACGGGTCCCCTTCGGTGGCCACACAGAGACCCACAAAGACGACCGTGGCCGCATGGTACAGCGTTGGGTGAACACCCACGACGTCCTCGCGGTCCCTTATGATATTCCGATCCCTGGCTATCAGAACGACACCATCAATACGCTGCGTCTATGGTCAGCGACCGCGACCGACGTCTTCGATCTTGGTGAGTTCAATGCCGGCAGCTATCCAGAATCGGTTGCCGCTAAGAACGACGCCGAGCACATCACCATGGTGCTCTACCCGAACGATGCCAGCGAGAACGGTAAGGAACTGCGTCTTCGCCAGCAGTACTTCCTCGCCTGCGCCAGCATCAAGGATGTGATCCGCGAGTGGCAGCGCCTGCACGGCGAGGACTTCAGCGAGTTCGCGGACAAGAACTGCTTCCAGCTCAACGACACCCATCCGGCGGTCTCGGTGCCAGAACTGATGCGCCAGCTCATGGACCTGCATCGCATGGAATGGGATCAGGCCTGGGAGATCACCTCCCGCACCATGGCCTACACCAACCACACCCTGCTACCAGAGGCCTTGGAGCGCTGGCCGGTGCGCCTGTTCCAGCAGCTGCTGCCCCGCATTCTCGAGATTATCTACGAGATCAATGCCCGCTTCCTCTCCGAGGTTGCCTCGCGCTGGCCAGGTGAAATGGATCGGCAGCGCCGCATGTCCTTGATTGAAGAGGGCGATGACCCGCAGGTGCGCATGGCCTTCCTCGCCATCGTCGGCAGCTTCTCGGTCAACGGCGTTGCGGCACTGCACTCTGAGCTGCTCAAACAGGGCCTGTTCCGCGACTGGTTCGAGCTGTGGCCGACCAAGTTCAACAACAAGACCAATGGCGTCACACCGCGGCGCTGGCTGGCGATGTGCAATCCGGGGCTGCGCGAGCTGCTCGACGAGACGGTCGGCAAGGACTGGGTCAACGAT
>CAZEZH010000006.1:0-52548 GCA_964516305.1 uncultured Halochromatium sp.
ACTCGCGACCCCAACCTTGGCAAGGTTGTGCTCTACCAACTGAGCTATTCCCGCTAGGAGCCCTCTAGAATACCATCGCCCAGTTTCCTGTCAACACCGAAAGGCCAAAAAAACATCGGGGTCAGATCAACAACCTTGCGATTCCTGTCTTGTTGCAGTGCGGCATTGGCCTAAGCATCAAGCACATCATCAAGTACTGATCGACTACCAATTCTTAGGTGTACCCCATCGTTCGGCGTCAGCTCTCAGCGCGCGCTATTCGCGTCTAACCAGACACTGGCTAGGCGCGCCGCCTCGCCTCGCCTCGCCTGCCAGCTAGCTCAGGCCCGCACAATATGCGCGGCGGGCTCGCGGTAGCGACCACGCGTATCCACAATCAAGGGCGCATGCGCCTTGATCAAGGCGTAGTCGAAACGGTCATGATCGGTTGCCAGCAGCACGCAATCGGTCGCGGCCAGCGTCTCTGGGGTCAGGGGGACTGACTCCAGGTCAAAGTCATGCTTGCGCATCGGCAGGAAGCGCGGTACGTGTGGATCTGAATAACTGATCTCGGCGCCTCGCTCCTCCAACAACTCCATCAATTCCATCGACGGCGACTCACGTCGGTCGTCAACGTTCTTTTTGTAGGCAATGCCCAACACCAGGATACGCGAGCCCTTGACCGCCTTACCACGCTCGTTGAGCGCATCGGCTACCTTGCTCACCACCCACTTGGGCATGTTGGTGTTGACCTCGCCGGCCAACTCGATAAAGCGAGTACTCAGTCCATACTCACGCGCCTTCCAGGTCAGGTAGAAGGGATCGATGGGGATACAGTGGCCGCCGAGACCCGGGCCCGGATAATACGGAGTGAAACCGAACGGCTTGGTGGCCGCAGCGCGAATCACCTCATGGATATCGATGCCCATGCTGTCACAGACCACCTTCAGCTCGTTCACCAGCCCAATATTGACCGCTCGGTGAATGTTCTCGAGCAGCTTGGTCATCTCCGCAGCGCGAGTTGAACTCAGGGTCACGACCTGATCGATCACCTGCCCATAGAGCGCCTGACCAACCTCGGTGCAGGCTGGCGTAACACCACCGAGCACCTTCGGGATGGTGCGCGTGTTGAAGTTGGGGTTGCCCGGGTCCTCGCGCTCTGGGGAGAACACCAGGAAGATATCCTCGCCAACCGTTAGCCCGGTCGATTCGACACGCGGGCGCAGCTCTTCATCGGTGGTCCCAGGCCAGGTTGTGCTCTCTAACGACACCACCTGCCCAGCGCGCAGATGCGGCACGATCGCCTCGGTGGTATCGATGACATAGCTGAGATCGGGCTCGCGGTACTTGTTCAGCGGTGTCGGGACGCAGAGGATCAGCGCATCGCAGTCGCTTGCGCGGCTGAAATCCGTTGTCGCACTAAAGCCTTGGGTGAGCGCTCCGGCAATCGAAGCCGGGCTGATGTGCTCGATGTAGGACTCGCCAGCGTTGAGCTTGTCGACCTTTGCAACATCGATATCCAACCCTAGCACCCGGTAGCCAACCTCACTGAAACGCAGCATCAGCGGCAGGCCAACATACCCCAACCCAAGGATGCCAATCACGGCTTGCCTGCTCTGCAGGCGATTGATCAGTTCCACGTTTGCATCTCCACTCAAGGATTCAGCGGTTAATGATCGTACTTCCGCAGGATATCTTTCTTCGCACGCTTGTACTCGCCTGCGCTGATCAGCCCCTGCTCGTAGGTCGCATTCAGATCCATCAGTTCTTGCCCCATGGTCGTGCTACTCGCATTGACGTTGGTCTTGGCTCCGCCACCGCCGCATGCCACCAGGCTAAGCAGCAGCACAACACAGATCACGGCGGCGCGAAGGGAAGTTGTCAGCATCGTATGGACTCCTATTCAATGTCCTCTATCGCTGTCTCTAGATCTCAATGAGCGCATCAGCGATACGCTGCTGCTCGGCCTCCTTCAGATGCGGGTGCATCGGCAGACTCATGATCTGAGCTGCAGTGCTAGCAGCCACGGGGGTGCACTCAGGGCAGCAGTAATGAGTATAGGCCGGTTGTCGATTCATCGGCATCGGATAGTGCACGGCAGTCGGGATACCCACCGCTTTAAGTCTCGCCTGAACCCTGTCACGTTCTTTCACCCTCAGGCTGTACTGGGCGAAGACACTGACGCGATCGGACGCAGGCCACGGAAGCAGATCGTAAACGTGGTCTGTCCCCGGTTTCCTCGGTTTCTCTAACAGTTGATGGTAGCGCTGGGCGACAGCCTGGCGTTGGACGATGTCTTGATCGAAACGCTCGAGATTGGCGAGCACGACTGCAGATTGCAGGCTATCCATGCGCCCGCCGATGCCGATACGCCCATGGATATAGCGCGCGCTCTGACCATGCACGCGGATCTCGCGGCAGGCCTGGGCCAAGGCGTCGTCGCTCGTGAAGACGGCACCGCCATCGCCATAACCACCCAATGGCTTGCTCGGGAAGAAGCTGGTGCAGCCGATTGTGCTGAGATTGCCGCTCTTGCGGCCTTTATACTCGGCGCCAAAGCTCTGGGCAGCGTCTTCGATGACCGGCAGATTGCCGTGGCGCGCGGCGATGGCATTGATGTCGTCCATGTCAGCTGGCTGGCCATAGAGACTGACTGGCATGATGGCCTTGGTGTTATCGGTGATCTTGGCCTCGACCAGCCGCGCATCGATATTGCAGGTCCCAGGCTCGATATCGACAAAGACCGGGGTGGCGCCGACCAACACGATCACCTCAACCGTGGCGACAAAAGTGAAGGGTGTGGTAATCACCTCATCGCCCGGTCCGATGCCCAGCGCCATCAAGCTGATCAGCAGTGCATCGGTCCCGCTAGCGGCGGTGATGCACTGCTTGGCGCCTGTGTAGGCCGCCAGGCGCTGCTCCAGCTCAGTGACCTCGGGGCCAAGGATGTATTGGCCGTGGTGAAGGACGCGATGGACGCCCTGCTCCAGGCGCGGGCGCAGCAGATCTTGCTGGGCCTTCAGATCGATGAAGCCCATGTCGGCCTCGGCAGCTGGTTGCTGGCAGTAGACCTCGGGTGAAATGCAATGGTCCGGATGGCCCTCCAGGAGCGCCTCATCCCTGGTGAGTAACTTGATGGAGCCAAGCGCAAATCGGCCAAGCGCGCGCAGCAGTTGCTCCTCTTCCGCATCGGCACTGCCGAACACTGGCCCCTCCCCCGCGAGCGCTGCCAGCCAATGCTTGTCGACCACGAACGCCTGCAGTAGGGTTTTTGCCTGATGTGCGAGTTGCTTGGCAGATAGCGGCTTCGAGTCGGGAGACTGTCCTCGCTGCAGCTCTCGTCTGATCATGTAATCGAGCGTCTGCACGCTGCCGACATAGAGCCAAAGGCGGCCGCCCTCGGTCAGACACTTGGATAAGGCCAGATCGGCCCACTCGCACCCAGGCTTGCGACCGAGGCAGCTATCGACCGCCACATTGACGTCCAGCAACAGATCCATCACTCAGCGGTCCTCTCGCAGCGCAAAGGCGTCAAGGCGCTGGCGTTGTTTATCGCTCAACTCAGCCAATTCATCATCTGCTGGTGGCGGCGCGTTACGGATGGCGTCCAGCGCTTCGCGCATTGCAGTTGCGCGCCCAATGACCTGGGGTGGAAGCCTTGAGGACGGCGGGTTTGCGGGCGGCAAGCTTGCGGAGCTGCCCCCGGTTTCGACCGCCGCGTCAGGCACATCGACGACAACGCGCAGGGGTTCAGGCTTGAGCCTCAACGGCGTCACAAACTCGAGTCTGCCTTGGTGATAGATGGCTTCAACTTGCATGGTGATTAGCGGGAATCCTGGTCTATCCTGGTTTGTACGGTTTTTGCTGCCGTGCTGGCCGTCTTCGTCAGGCTCGGCCAGGCCGCGCGCAGGTAGAGGATCATGGACCAAAGCGTCAGCAGCGCGGCAATGTAGAGCAGACTCACAGCAGCCCAATAGAGCGGTGTGCCGAGGAACGCGCTGCCGAGGATCAGCAAGACGATCGAGATCATCTGCAGTGCGGTCTTGACCTTACCGGCCATCGACACTTTCACCTGAGCCCGGGCGCCAATCTCAGCCATCCACTCACGGAGAGCCGAGACAGTGATCTCGCGGCCGATGATCACAGCGGCCGGCAGTGCGAAGAGGATGCTGGCCTCCGCCTGCACCAAGAGTACCAGGGCGATGGCGACCATGAGCTTGTCGGCAACCGGATCGAGAAAAGCGCCAAGCGGCGAGGTTTGGCCCCATCGCCGCGCTAGATAGCCGTCAAGCCAGTCAGTGATGGCGGCGACTGTAAAAATCAGCGCGCAGACCAAACGCGCCCAAGGCACGGGTAGGTAGAACACCACCACGAACACCGGGATCAGCACGATACGCAGCAGCGTCAGGATGTTCGGAATGTTCCACATACTGGTGTTTTGGCTCACAGGCTTCACCGATGGGCTGTCGCGCTCGTGCGCAGAGCAGCCGATCTTGCGTGCATGATGCAGATTTGTCGTCGCGATTTATCGATTGGATTGGCAGCAGGCACTCAGTCCTTCCGCATCAGTGCAGCGATCTTCTCGACGCTCGGCTGCTCGATCACCCCGCGCTCAGTGACGATCACATCGATCAACTCGGCAGGCGTGACGTCGAAAACCGGGTTATGCGCGCTCACCTCCTCGGGGCCGACGCGAGTTCCGCCACAGCTAAGCACCTCATCGGCCGCGCGCTCCTCGATCGGGATGTCGGCGCCACGTGCGACGCTGAGATCGATTGTAGAGGTGGGTGCAGCCACCATGAAACGCACACCATGATGACGCGCAAGCACCGCGAGCCCATAGGTCCCGATCTTATTACAGACATCGCCATTGGCCGCGATGCGGTCAGAGCCCACAATGACCCAACCGACCCCCCCCCGGGCCATCAGGCTCGCGGCCACGTTGTCAGCCTGCACGGTCACCGGGATACTAGATTGGTCAAGCTCCCAAGCGGTCAGACGTGAGCCTTGCAGCCAAGGGCGGGTCTCATCGGCGAAGACCCGGGTGATCTTGCCGGCAGCATAAGCGCTACGCACAACGCCGAGTGCGGTACCGTAGCCGCCGGTCGCCAGAGCGCCAGCGTTGCAATGGGTAATAATCTCGGTCGGCCCCTCAATCAGCGCAGCACCGAGATCACCCATCGCCTGATTGGCAGCGACATCCTCACGATGGATACGCAGGGCCTCAATCAACAGCGCCGGTACTGGATCGAGCTGGTCGAGCGTGGAGAGCAGCTCACGCATGCGCTCAAGCGCCCAAAACAGGTTGATCGCAGTGGGACGGGCGGCAGCGAGCAGCTCGAGATCCTGCTCGACACCTGGGCGCCAATCGGCCGGGCTGCGTTGGAAATGATCACGTACCGAGAGCACAACGCCGTAGGCCGCAGCAACCCCGATGGCGGGGGCGCCCCGCACGACCATATCCTTAATTGCACGAGCGGTTTCCGCAGCGCTATCGCAGACCAGGAAGCGGGTTTCGGTTGGCAAGACGCGTTGGTCGAGCAGGAATAGCTGATCGTCATGCCAGACGATGGCATTGTCCGGATGGGCGACCAGTGCAGGCGGCTTTTCAGCGTGAGGCGTTTCCATGACGCAACCCCTTGTGGCAAAGTTCTCGCGCATTCTTGGCCTTTTTGGCCCTTCGCTCAAGTGGCAGAACGCCGAGGACCCCCTTTATGCAAGCCGAGCTCCTGATTCATGCTGACTGGATTCTGCCGGTCGATGCGGCCGATAGCACGCTGGAACGGCATAGCCTCTGCATCGATCGTGGGCGCATCAGCGCACTCCTGCCGCGCGCCGAAGCGCAGCAACAGATCCAAGCCCAACGGGTCCTGGAGCTGCCTGGCCACGCCCTGATCCCCGGGCTGATCAACGCCCACACCCATGCAGCGATGACGCTGTTGCGCGGTCTGGCCGACGATCTGCCGCTGATGACCTGGCTGCATGAACACATCTGGCCGGCCGAGGGCCGCTGGGTGGATACCGAGTTCGTCGCCGATGGCACCCGGCTCGCGGTCTTGGAGATGCTGCGTGGCGGGGTCACCTGCTTCAACGACATGTATTTCTACCCGGAGGTTACCGCGCGGATCACCGCCGAGGCCGGCATGCGTGTCTTGGCGGGGATGATCGTGGTGGATTTACCGACCCGCTATGCGCAAGACGCCGATGACTATCTGCGCCGCGGGCTGGAACTGCATGAGCAGTTCCGGGATCATCCACTCGCACGCACCGGCTTTGCGCCGCATTCGACCTATGCGGTCTCGGAGGAGCCGCTCGCACGCATTCGCACCCTGAGCGATGAACTCGAGGTGCAGGTCCACACCCATGTGCACGAGACGCGCGATGAGGTCATGCACTCGCTCGGCACCCACGGCGAGCGGCCGCTGGCGCGGTTGGAGCGGCTCGGCCTACTAGGACCGCAGCTGATCGCGGTGCACATGACGCAGCTAGAAGACGACGAGATCACCCGCGTCGCCCAGGCTGGCGCCCATGTGGTGCACTGCGCCGAATCGAATCTCAAGCTCGCAAGCGGCTTCTGCCGGGTCGCAGACCTCCTGGATGCAGGTGTGAATGTTGCGCTCGGCACCGATGGCGCCGCCAGTAACAATGACCTGAATCTGCTCGCAGAGATGCGCACCGCGGCGCTGCTGGCGAAAGGGGTGGCCGGCTCAGCCGCAGCGGTACCGGCCGAAACCGCCTTGCGCATGGCCACGCTGAATGGCGCCAAAGCGCTCGGCATTGATGAGGAGACTGGCTCGCTGGAGGTGGGCAAGGCCGCAGATGTGGTCGCGGTCGACCTCGGCAATCCGCATACCCAACCGCTCTACCATGCCTGCTCGCAGATGGTGTACGCAGCCAGCAGCAACCAGGTCCAGCACGTCTGGATCGCGGGCCGACAGGTCATCCGCGACGGTGAGCCAATGACCTTGGAACCGGACGGCATCCTCATCGCCGCCGAGCGCTGGCGCAATCGCATCGCAGAACGCAGCAGCTAGGCTCACCATCGCCATGAGCAGTCCCAATCATTCACTCTTCTGGATGGCGGTCTACCTGGCGCTAGTCGGCGCCTTAGTCGCCCTTCTCTTCGTGCCGCTCCAAGATGCCTTTCTCGCCAATTGGGGCTTCAACACAGTGATCCTCGGTGTGCTCGCAATCGGGCTCATCATCAATGTACAGCAGGTCTTGGCCTTGCATCCGGAGATCGCCTGGATCAAGCATTTTCGCACCGGGAATATCGAATTGTTGGAGGAGCATCCGCGACTGATGAAGCCGTTAGCCCGCCATCTGCACGGACGACGCAAGGATCGCTTTCGGCTTTCGGCGCTATCGCTGCGCACCGTCCTCGATGGCATCCGCGCGCGGCTGGACGAGTCGCGCGAGATCTCACGTTATGTCATCGGACTGCTGATCTTCCTCGGCCTGCTCGGCACCTTCTGGGGCCTGCTGGACACGGTCGGCTCGGTCGGTCGCGTGATCTCGGGGCTTGACGTCTCAGGGGGCGCCGTCGATGAGGTCTTCGCGACCCTGAAGACAGGGCTCGAGGCACCGCTAGCCGGCATGGGCACCGCCTTCAGCTCATCGCTCTTCGGTCTCGGCGGCTCCTTGGTCCTGGGCTTCCTCGACCTACAGGCCGGACACGCGCAGAATCGCTTCTTCAACGACCTCGAAGAATGGCTCTCAGGCCTGACACAGCTGATCGACGAGCCAGAGCTGGGCGGCGCTGCTGCTCGCCAGCAGCCCCAGGCCGGGGGGGCAGGAGCCAAGGCGAGTGCGGTCACCTCCGCAGATACCGCAGCGCTGCTCGACGAGCTCCGCGCCCAACGCCAAGTGCTCGAGGCCTTACTCGCTGCACAAACCACCGCAAGCACCTCGGCACCCGAGCCCACGAATGCCGTCAACACCAACCCCGATCGCTAACCACTCACCACTCACCACTCACCACTAACCACTAAAACAGAGTGTTCACCGGAATCCGCCGCAACTCCCGCACCGTCAACGTCTGGCCGGGCTACGTCGACGCGCTCTCAGCGCTGTTGATGGTGGTGATTTTCGTGCTGCTGATCTTCACGCTGGCCCAATTTCTGCTCCGTCAGGTGGTCTCGGATCAGGAATTCGCGCTTGACCTGCTCAGCAACCGGCTTGCCGAGGTCAGCGAGGCCTTGGGCATCAGTGAAGAACGCGCCGATGCGCTGAACGCGCAAGTGACTCTGTTCTCCGAACAGTTGGCCGAGGTCACCGACGAGCGCGACAGCCTGGCCGCGGCGCGCGACCAAGACCAGCTGCGTCTGCTCGCACTGGATGCGCTGGTCGCCTCGCAGCAAGAGACGATCGCCGAGGAAGAGGCACTGTCACAAGAGGCCCGTGATCAAGTCGCCTTGCTCAATCTGCAGATTGCCGCATTGCGCACCCAACTGCAGGAGGTCGCTGGGGCCTTGGCGGCTGCCGAGCGCGACAAAGCCGAGCAGGCCGAGGAAATCACCGATCTCGGCGAGCGGCTGAATCTGGCGCTGGCGCGACAGGTCAATGAACTCGAGCGCTATCGCTCCGAGTTCTTCGGCCGCGTGAAGGAGGCGCTGGGCGAGAATCCCGATGTGCGCATCACCGGGGATCGTTTCGTGTTCCAGTCCGAACTGCTGTTCCCGTCCGGCGAAGCGGCTCTGAATCCGGCCGGTCGCGCGCAGCTCGAGCAGCTTGCCGAGACCTTGCTCGAGGTGGCCGAGTTGATCCCCGACGAGATCGACTGGGTGCTACGCATCGACGGCCACACCGACCCGCAGCCGCTGCGCGAGGGACACCGCTACGCCTCGAACTGGGAGCTCTCGACCGCACGCGCGTTGTCGGTGGTTGAGTTCCTCGCCAGCCGAGACCTACCGCCCGAGCGCATGGTCGCGGCCGGCTTCGGCGAACATCGCCCCACGGTCGAAGGCGATGACGCCGCGGCCAATCGCCGTAACCGCCGCATCGAGATCAAGCTCACCAGTCCTTGACCGAAAGCCCTGCGTTCGCAACAGGTGTCGAGCAGGTTCAGTCGCTAAGCAGCAGCGTCTTGGCCGCGTTGATCTGGGCCGCTAGGTAGTCAGAGCCGCCCCGATCCGGATGCAGCTTTTGCATCAGACGCCGATGCGCGGCGCGAATCTGCTCGGGCTCGGGTTCGGCACCGGCGTCGAGGCCCAAGATGGCTAGGGCGTCGTCGCGGGTCATGCCCTGCTCGCCCGCGCTGGACTTACCCCGTCCCTCCTGAGCGTCCCATTCCGCACCGCCCTCGGCTGCCTGCTCTCGCCAATCCGGATACTCACGCTCCAGATAGGCCGTCAGCACCGCCGCCGACTGCTCATCGTTGTCCTGATAGAGTTCCAGCATGCGCAGCAGTTGGTCGAGGACCAGTTCAGAGAGATGCCGGCCCTGGAATGGACCTTCGCGCACCTCGCCATCCATCGCGCCGCTCTCGTGGTCAAGGCTCATCGCCAAATAGCGGGTGCGGATAGCGGAGCGCTGCCCGCCCTTGCCGCCGGCGCCGGCTGCGCCACCGAGCCCACCACTGGGGATGCTCCCAGCCAGGCCACCAAGCCCGAGCGAACGCAACACCCGTTGCAGCATCGGCAGCATATGCAACAGATTAAGGATGCGAAAGCCGACTGGAATCGCCGCGGCCAAGGCCGCAAAGATCGGGTTCAGGCGCCCGCTGAGGGTGGCAACCACGAGCAGCCCAATACCACCCCACAGGGCCACACGGCGGAGCACGCGTGCGACCTGCTTAGCTGGTGTACGGCTGAACCAATAAAAAAACCATAACAGACCGCCGAGGACGATCAGCAGAATCAGCAGTCGCGCCATTGTTCAGCCTCCACCGGCTGAAGCGCTCTGGCAACCCGACCCCATTCTTGGCAGGAGGCAAGCGCTCCAGACCACGCTCATACCCAAAGGCATCGACTTCATCATTTACGACCCTCTCAGCTGCTGGGTCAGCCGCAGTACGTCACCCCCGCGCCGGCGACCAAAGTCAGCCAACGCCTTGCGGCCGCCAGCGGCATAGACCGCCACCGCACTGAGAAGGTCCTTGAGCGTGCGCGGACTCGAGGCATCGAACGGACACCAGGCGCCACCGCTGAGGCGCGCAATCTCCTTTAACGCACGCTCGGCGGTCGGGTCGCGTCCTTCCTGGAACACAAACGCCGGCACGCCGAGCAGGCCGAGCTGACCTGCCCGGCCAGCCAGGGCGTCGAGCGGCTCCTCGACGCAATCACCGACGAAGACCAGTGCGTTGACACGCTTGGTCTCGGTTTCAGCAATGGCATGATCGAGTACGCGACCGATCTGGGTGATGCCAGCCGCGCAGCGCACCGCGGTCATGCGCGGCAAGAGTTGATCGGCACTCCCGCACCAAGGCGAGGCGTGCAGTTCCTGAAAACCGCGGTAATGGACCAGCTGCACGTCGAGTCCGCCTAGGTCATTCGTCTCCTGGAACATCGCGGCTTGTAGACTGGCTGCCTGATCCCAGCTCGGCTCCCGGCTAGCGGTCGCATCCATTGAAAAGATCAGCCGCCCGCGTTCCCCCGCCGGTGACCGCTTCGGTGCTGCCGACACCTGCTCCAGGAAGGCATCAACCTCAGTGCGGCTTGAGGTCTTCTCCAGGTCTGTTCGCGAGCGTTTCATTGTCCTCAACTGTTTGGGAAAATTGGTGAAGATATTCAGAAGCGCCAACATTCGAGGCCCAGCGCATCGTCCTCCATCGCGTTGCCAGAGCGCCGACGAGATCGGAGTGCGACGCTGCCAGTTGCCCCTTCTCGCCTCCGCGCCTTCGTTCATCGGGTCGCTTCAATCCATATTAAGGCAGTGGGACCAGAAACCTAGAAACCGAGTCCAGCCTGTGCATGCAGAAGCGACGACCGATCAATGCTCATCACCCTCGGTGACGATCTGCAGCTGCGAGTGCACCAGGGTCCTATGCACCGGGCAGCGTTCGGCGATCTCGAGCAGCAGCGTGCGCTCGTGCTCGCTGAGTGCACCAACTAGCGCGATGCGCTGCACGATCTGCTGCGGCCCATGCCGAGCGCCCTCTTCGCCCGCAAGCTCCCGATGGCGTAAGCGCACCTCGATGTCATCGAGCGCGATCTTTTTGCGCTTGGCCACCATGCGCAACGTCATCGAGGTACAGGCCCCAAGTGCCATCAGTAGCAGCTCGTATGGATTGGGTCCAAGGTCCGAGCCACCCGCTGAAACGGGCTCGTCCGCCAGCAGTTGATGGCGCGCGGCATAGAGACCACGCAGAAAGGCTTGATCACGCTCGGTTACCAGCACCTCGCCCGACTCGACCACCGGCGCCGTGCCGGTGCCGGCCTCCTCATGGTGCCGAAGCAGTCCGAGATAGCGACTCGCCCAGGCCACCAGGGTCTCGGCAACATATTCGGAATCCTCGCGCTTGGTCAGCAGATGGTCAGCGCGATCGAGCGAGATGAAGCTCTTTGGATGCAGCGCCGCTCGATAGATCTTGGCGGCCTCCTCAACCTCGACGATCTCATCGACTGGCGAGTGAAAAACCAACAACGGGCGCTTCAACCGGCGGATATGATCCGCATCGGCATAATGCTCAAGATCCTCAAGAAACTGGCGACGGATGCGAAAGCGACGCCGACCCACTCGCACCTCAGCCTCGCCGGTCGCTTCCATCTCGCCACGAACACCGCTGAACAGATGCTGGATATGTCCCGGTGTTGCCGGCGCGGCGATGGTCACCACGGCCTCAACCGATGGCAGGCGCCCGGCCGCGGCCAGGACCGCTGCGCCGCCCAGGCTATGGCCAATCAGCAGCGCCGGTGCCTCATGCTCGCTTTTAAGGGCTTCGGCTGCCGCGAGCAGATCCTGCACGTTGGACGAAAAACTGGTATTCGCAAAGTCGCCATCACTATTGCCAAGGCCGGTGAAGTCGAAACGCAGCACAGCGATGCCACGCGCTGCCAACGCACGCGCGATGCGCGTCGCAGCGGCAAGATCCTTGCCGCAAGTGAAGCAGTGTGCAAACAGCGCATAGCGCTGCGTCTTGACACCCGCCGGCGGCGTCTCCAGCAGGCCAGCCAACCGATGGCCGTCGAGATTCTCAAAGTCGAACCGGATACCTGCCATGCGATTGCCTCAGCTGCGAGTCAGGACCTGAAATAGCGAAATTGGGGGCAGCCCATGTTTTCCTTCAGGTCAATGTATGGATAGTATGCTATCCGCTTGCGGGATCACGCTAAACTCCGCTTCAAACTGCGGGGATCTAGATGATGGTCTGAGCGCCTTCGGTTCACCGGTTTGCTTTGGTCCGGTTACATGGCGAGAACTGAAAAACGTGGTCTATCCCCCTTTTGACGCTGGTCTGCTGGTGGTGGAGCTAGTGCTGGAGCCTTGGGGCGCGGACCAGGCCGCGTTGCTAGCTCAGTTGCCGGCCGAGGAGCAGCGCCGCATCGAGCGTTATCGGCGCGATGCCGACCGCTACCGAGGCCTCGCTGCAGCACTCTTGCCGCGCCTCCTGATTGCACATCAATCAGGTCAACCGCTGAGCGCAATCCACTTCGAGCGCAGCCCGGCTGGGAAGCCCGTCTACCCGCTCGATCCAGACTTTCACTTCAACCTGTCGCACTCAGGTTGCTATATTGCACTAGCGGTCGGACCCTCGCCAGTTGGGGTCGATGTCGAACAGCTGCGCCCCAGCATGGACTGGAACGCCATCGCGAAACGCTTCTTTGCCGCTGACGAGCAGCGCTGGTTGGCAGGCTTTGACGAGGCAGAGCGCCAGCGTCGATTCATCACCCTCTGGAGCCGCAAAGAAAGCCTGCTCAAGGCCACTGGCGAGGGCGTGGCGGGCGGCCTGAGCGCATTCAGCGCGATTGCTGAAGACGACTCTGAGATCGCGATCGCCCATCGCGGGCGAACCTGGTTCTTGCGCTCGTATCCTGTGCTACCCGACTGCGGGCTTGCACTCTGCTCTGGCACGGCTGGCCTGCCGCCACCATTGCTGACGCAGGCGCGGGCAGCGCAGTTCATCGAGGATACCGGAGCGGCTGTGGAATCGTTGGCGCAGACGGAGGCTCGGACGCTAGGTTCGGAGACTGGACTCGACGCTGGCTAGGTTGCAGCCGATGGCAAGGCGCCTTAGGGTGCAGCAACCCCCGAACGGAGCTGTGGATTCATATGACGACAGATAGTCTACCGATGCCTCCGCTGACCAGGACCAGTGAAGGTCGGGAGCGGCGCGTCGGGGTCGAGATCGAGCTGAGCGGACTCACCATTGCTGAGACGGCAGAACTGGTGCGAGAGACGCTGTTCGGCGCCGAGGGCGGCGAGTTGCTGCACCCCGGCCGCTACGAGATCGCGCTGCGCGGCGATCCAGCCGGCGACTGGGAAGTGGAACTCGACTTCGCCTTCCTGAAGTCCCTTGGCCGGCGTGAGCGCAACCAAGACGACTTCGGCGACGCGGTCGAGGAACTGGCCGAGGACCTACTGCGCATGGTCGCCGAGCGCATCGTGCCGGTTGAGGTGATTAGTCCGCCGCTGCCGCTCTCGCGACTTGCAGAATTCAACGCCGTCATCAAGCGTCTGCGCACAGCCGGGGCACGCGGAACGACCGATGACCCAACCTACGCCTTCGGGATGCAGCTCAATCCAGAGATGCCGGCCACCGACGTTGATAGCATCCGCCAATACCTGCAGTCCTTCCTTTGCCTCGAAGACTGGCTGCGCGACCGCGCGGCGGTCGACCTCACCCGGCGGCTTACCTTCTTCGCCGAACCCTTCCCGAAGGCCTATGTACGCACTAGCGTCGCGCCAAGCTACTCGCCCAATCGCACGCAGCTGATCGATGACTATCTGGACGCCAATCCTACCCGTAATCGAACGCTCGACATGATGCCGCTATTCACCCATCTCGATGAGACGCGGGTGCGCAACCGGGTGCAAGACCAGCGGATCAAACCGCGACCGACCTTGCACTATCGACTCCCGAACAGCGAGATCGACCAACCAGGCTGGGATCTCAGGACCCCCTGGCAAGACTGGCTGGTGGTCGAGCGACTCGCCGCGGACCCAGCGCGGCTCGAGCAGCTCTGCGCCCTGTATAGCGCCTATCTCAACAACAGCCTCGAGCGCCTGACCGGGGATTGGAAGCAGGAGTGTCAGCAATGGCTGAGCCAGAACGGTCTCCTCTAATCGCCGTCACCGGCCCGACACGCGGCTCGCATGCGCCAAAGTTCCTGGTGCAGCTCGCCTTGCGCCTCGCCGGTGCGCGGGCTGAGTTGCTCACGCCCACCAACCCAAAGCCCGAGATCCAAGACACAGCGGACGGGGTCGTGATCACCGGCGGCCACGATGTCGACCCGGTGCTCTATGCAGCCGCCCCGGAAGTCAAGCCCAAATACGATCCAGAGCGCGACGCACTCGAATCGGCCGTGATCGAGCGCGGGCTAGAACGCGGCCTACCCTTGCTCGGCATCTGCCGCGGCGCACAGCTGCTCAATGTGCGCCTCGGCGGCAATCTGTTCCAGGAGCTGCGTTCAAGGCGCAAGCACACCTCTAACCGCTGGACCATCTTCCCACTCAAGACCCTCTGCATCGAGCCAAACACCGAACTCCAGCGGCTTATCGGTAGCGACCGCGCACGCATCAACAGCCTGCACAACCAGGGCATCGACCAACTTGGCGAGGGCCTAGTGGTCGCCGGCCGCGACCTCGACGGCATCGTGCAAGCGATAGAGGCCCCCCTGCACTACTGGCTCCTCGGCGTCCAATGGCATCCCGAATTCCTCCTCTACAATCGTGGCCAACGCCGGCTGTTCAGTAGCCTGGTCGCAGCAGCACGCCAACGCGCCGGTCGATAGCACGCGGCGTGGAAGCCTATCTTGGGCTGTTTACCGCGGCCTTCGTGGCTGCGACCCTGTTGCCTTTCTACTCGGAGGCACTCCTGGTTGGACTGCAGGCAGGTGGCTACGACCCGCTGCTGCTCTGGTTCTGGGCAACGGCCGGAAACACCCTAGGTGCCGCGGTCAATTGGGCACTCGGCCGCTGGCTCCTCCAGTATCAAGACCGACGCTGGTTTCCGTTCAAGCCCGACAAGCTCGGCATGGCCCAGCGGTGGTATCAACGCTGGGGGCTGTGGTCACTGCTCATGGCTTGGCTACCGGTCGGCGGTGATGCACTCACCTTCATCGCTGGGATCATGCGCGTCAACTTCTTGCTCTTTTTCATCCTCACCTGGATTGGCAAGGGCGCGCGCTATGCGGCCTTGCTGGGGCTTTTTGGTTGGGCCTCGAGTGGACTAACCGCACTTGCGGCCTCTGCAAGCTCGTTGAGCTAGAAACCGCAGCGCAGCGCTTCGTAGAGGGGGCAACAGGTTGTGGATGAGTTGGAATAGCTGCAGCGGCCTTGACGCTTCACCGCTGCACGCGCCGAATAATACTGCTGGTACTGCGTTCCTCGAGCAGCGGGACCAGCACAAGCTGCCCGCCCCAGCCGCGTACTTGCTCGGCACCGACGACTTGATCCGGACGATAGTCAGCTCCCTTGGCGAGGACGTCTGGGCGTAGGGCCTCGATCAGGTTGAGCGGCGTGTCTTCGTCAAACATAACCACAGCATCCACTGCGGCCAGCGCAGCGAGGACTCGTGCACGGTCCTGCTCCCCGATCAGGGGGCGCTCTGGGCCTTTGAGGGCGTGCACGGAGCGGTCGCTGTTGAGGCCGATGATCAGACGCTGGCCATAGCGCCGGGCCTGCTCAAGGTAGGTCACATGGCCGGCATGCAACAGATCGAAGCAGCCGTTGGTGAAGACCACGCGCTCGCCGCGCGACTGCCAGGCGCGCACCCGCCCCTGGAGTTCAGCAAGGGTGCAGAGCTTGGCGGCCTGCTCAAGGGCGGCCTCATCGCTGATGGCGTGCTCCAGCTCGCAGAGGCTGACAGCGGCCGTGCCGACCTTGGCTACGACCACGCCAGCGGCCAGGTTGGCGAGGTGGGCGCTGTCGACGGGGTCGAGACCGGCGGCAAGACCGGCGGCGAGGGTGGCGATGACGGTATCACCGGCTCCCGAGACATCGAACACCTCGCGGGCGACCGCGGGGATGCGGGTCTGTGCTTCCGGCTCGATGACCAGCAGGCCCAGCTCGCCGAGAGTGAGGATCAAGCGTTCGAGCTGGAGTTCAGCGCGCATCGTGCTGGCAATGGCCGCGAGATGCTCGAGATCGGCCGGATCGACGCTCGCGGCCTGGGCCAGTTCGGCGCGGTTCGGGGTGATGAGGCTGGCGCCATGATAGCGACTGAAGTCGCGGCCTTTGGGGTCGACAAGCACCGGGACGTCCTGCTCACGGGCGGCATTGATCAGACGCCGGCAGAGCCCCCCTAAGAGCATCCCCTTGGCATAGTCCGATAGCACCAAAACCGCGGCAGCCCTGACCTGGGGCATGATCAACGCGAACAGCCGATCCTCGAGTTCGGTACTGAGCGGCGCAAGACGCTCGGCGTCGATGCGCAGCATCTGCTGATGGTTGCCGAGCAGCCGCGTCTTGGTGGTCGTGGGCCGCATAGGGTCGGCAAGCACAGCGCTCATGTCGGTGCTCAGCTCACTGAGCTGCTGCAGCAGGCGCTGGCGATTGTCATCGTCACCGGTCACGCCAGCGATACTGACCTGCAAGCCGAGCCCGCCAAGGTTACGGGCAACGTTGGCGGCACCTCCTGCAGTCTCGGTCTCGCGGCTGAGATGGAGCACCGGCACCGGCGCCTCTGGCGAGATACGCTCAACCTGGCCCCAAAGGTAGCGGTCAAGCATCAGGTCCCCAACCACCAGGACGCGGGCACCGCCAAAGCCACTTTCCAAGGCGGCCATGACCTGCTCGGGTGCGCGAAACGGGGCGGCGGACAGGGTTTGGGGCATCGACAGGGAGCGGGCTCAGGATAGGGACGCGACAGGGCGAGGCCTCAATGATCGACGACAGCAGCATCCTGTGCACGCTGCTCGACCAAGTCGCAGAGGATATGACCAATGAGCATGTGCGCCTCTTGGATGCGCGCGGTACTGGCTGAGGGAACACCGAGCCAGAGTTCGCAGCTGTGGCGTAGACGTCCTCCCCCCTCGCCGGTCATGCCGACACGGTAGACCTGGAGATGCTCGGCACGCTCCATGGCGCGCAGGATATTGGCACTGTTGCCGGAGGTGGAGAGCCCAACCAGCAGATCACCGGGTCGGCACAGGGCCTCGACCTGACGCGCAAAGACGGACTCGAAGCCATAGTCGTTGGCAACCGAGGTCAGCACAGCGGTGTCGGTAGTCAGGGCGATCGCAGGGAGGCCAGGGCGCTCACGCTCGAAGCGACCAACCAGCTCGGCGGCCAGATGCTGGCTATCGGCCGCACTGCCGCCATTACCCATCCAGAAGATGCGCCCGCCGCGTCCGATCGCTGCGGTGACCTGCTCAGCGAAGGTCTCGATGGGCGCGCGCAGCTGCTCGAGGGATTGCACCAGCTCGAGATGGGCCTTGAGCGCAGTGCTGATGGGGTCGGCTTGGCGGGCACTGTTGAGGTCGCGTGTTGACATGGCTGTTCCTGAGCAAAGGTGCTTAGCGATTTCTGTCAAAGCTCATACCGCCTTGCTTGTCTTTTCAACGCCTTCTGCGTCGCGTCGTCGGTCACATAGCCCGGCTATGCTCCCGACGACGCTCCTTGAAGGCAAACGAACATCCTGCGCAATTCGGCACGCACTTTTCCGGCAATCGCCTTAATGCACGCGGATATGCTGGTAGATGTTGAGATAGTCCTGCGCTGGCCGCGCCCAGGAATTATCCATTCGCATGCCGTTCAAGCGCAGCTGCCGGAAGTGGTCGGGATGCTTCTGCCAAAGTCCGATAGCACGCCCGAGTGCGGATTCCAGCCCCTCGAAGGTGAGTTCATCGAAAACGTAGCCGTTACGCTCTTCGTAGGGGCGATCGCTGTAATTGGCATCGAACACCGTATCCGCGAGTCCACCGACCCGACGCACGATGGGCACGCAGCCGTAGCGCATCGCGATCATCTGCGTGAGGCCGCAGGGCTCATAAACGCTCGGGATCAGGATCATGTCGGCGCCGGCGTAGATCAGATGCGCCAGTTCCTCGTCATATCCAAGCTCCAGGTGGGCATCCGGACTCTCTGCCAAGCGCTGCTTCGCGTCCCAGAAGATGGCGTTGATGGCCGGCTCTTGGGCGCTGCCGAGCAGGACAAACTGGGCACCCTGCTCCAAGCTATAGTCGATACCATAGCGGATCAGATCGATGCCCTTCTGGCGGTCGAGCCGGGTGACTACGGCGACAACGGGCTTGGGCGCATCGGCAAGCCCCACCCTCTCGCGCAGCGCAGTCTTGTTTTCGCCCTTCGCCGGGAGTTGCTCGAGGTCATAGCTAGCGGCGATGAAGGGGTCGGCTGCCGGGTTCCAAGTGTCGGTATCGATGCCATTGAGCACGCCGCCAAACTTGCGGTCATGGGTGCGCAGCACGGACTGCAGACCCACACCCTGATCCGTGTGCTGGATCTCCCAGGCGTAGCGCGGGGAGACCGTGGTGACGAAGTTAGAGAAGACGATGCCGCCTTTCATCAGGTTGACGGCATTGGGGTTACCAGGGTCTTGCAAGCGATCGGGAACCATTAAACGGCCGACGTCGAGACCGTTCATCTCCAGCACGTTCGGCGTGCTCCAGCCTTGATGGCCAAGGTTGTGCAGCGAGTAACAGACGCGCGTCTTCTCGAGCCCGAGCGCCGTGTAATGCTCGAACAGCAACACCGGCACAAGCCCAGTCTGCCACTCATTACAGTGGATGATCTCTGGCCGTTTACCGGAAGCGACCAGAAATTCAAGGATCGCACGCGAGAAGAAGGTAAAGCGATCCGGGTCATCGGCATCGCCATAGATGGCGCCGCGATTGAAGAAGCCGTGTTCGGAATGGGCATCGATGAAGTAGCAGCGCAGCCCATCAACCAGGCCCACCTCGACATCGCAGTGCACAGCGCGGTCGAAGAACGGCACCCAGAGGTCCGGGTGCTCGATGGTCATATCCTCGACCCGATCGTAGCGCAGACAATCGTACTTGGGCAGGATGATCTCGACCTGATGGCCCAGCTTAGAGAGTTCGCGGGATAGCCCGTGGACGAAGTCGCCGAGGCCACCGGCTTTGGCTACCGGCGCGCACTCCGGCGTGGCCATCAGGATATACATACTACCGTTCTCGATCAGATGTCTGGATGATTAGGGATCGCGCTCAGCGACCGGGAGCCCTGGCAACCGCCGCAGCAGCGCGGCCAGCAGCTCCGGGTCATCAAGAGCAACCCGAAACGAAAAGCGTCCACCCGGACCCACTTGATAAGGGTGGCCGCCAAGGTCGAGCAGACTGCCGGGTGCAGCGCTGCCGAATACGTGCAATTCGCCCTGAATGACAGCACCGTCGCCAGTGGGATAAGGGACCAGCGGGCCACTGCCGGACAAGGCAGGCTTTGTGGCGAGCCGTTCAGATGGGGCAACATCTTGCCGGTTCGGCGGCTGTTGGTCCAATAGAACCTGATCTGCATCGGCCTGATCCCCTGAACCATGTTGCTTAGCAGGTTGCTCAGGGCTTTGCTCTGGAACTCGCCCGCGTGCAGACGCCGAATCCTGCTGATCAGCCGTCGGGTTGAGTCTTGGCCCCGATGCATGCTGTGCGTTGTCTGATACCAACAATGGCACCAGCGGCAGCGGAAAGGCCGTTCCACGCAGCTCCGGCCAGATCGCGAGCGCGGTAAGCGATGGGTCTGGGAACCGGGTCGTACCCGACAACTTGCTCCCCCGAACGCGGCCCTGAGCCTGGGTCGTCTCTGAAGCGGACACCTGTGCAGCATCTAACGGCTGCGCCGGAAATGATCTTGCCAGTTCTCGGGGGATCGACGAGGGCGTCAACTCGCCCGCCACAGCAGCCGCACTGGTACTCTGTCCCAAAACCGGGTACTTGATAGGCAACTGCGTATCGGGCGCAGCATCCTCGAGCCTGGGGGACATCGAGGCGGCCGGGGCCGCCCCTAACGGGACTGGTGCAGGCTGTTCCGTCTGGAGTGAGAGATTGGACAGGGGGGCCTGGGGCTCGCGTTCGGGAGCCAGCTCGAGCCGGTTCGACCGCGCCAGGAGCAGCCAGCCGCCACCTTGCTGCCACTCAAGGCCGATCTCGGCCTGCAATGCGCCAACCAACGGCCCCTGGAACCGAGCCTGACCCTCGAGGTGATTGACCAGATCGGTCAACGCGGTCTCGGCCAGGCCAGCGCCGTCGGCATCGGCCCGCCGCAGATAGAGCTTGGCAAATGGCTGATGCACGGCGAAGGCGTTGCCCGCCTGTTCAACCAGTGCCGGATCAAGACGCCAGTCGAGCGCGACACCGCCACCGGCGATGGGATAGAGCACAAGCCGCGGCGCCTGACCCGGATTGGGAAACCGCGGTGTGCGCTCAGCCGGCATTGTCGCACCCCGGGCACAGGCGATTACTCACGGCAACGATTCGCCAGCTGAGCAACCTAGATCCCGCTCAGCGCGTTGCGGCACGCCGCGCACGTGCACGGGCGATGGCAGCATGGACCTGTGACGGCGCGGTCCCGCCAAGATGGTTGCGCGCCGCTACCGAGCCTTCGAGGCTGAGCACATCAAAGACATCGCCGCCGATAGCGGGCGAGAAGCGGCGTAGTTCATCGAGACTGAGTTCAGCGAGATCGCGGCCCTGCTGGATGCCGTAGGCCACAGCCTTGCCGACGATCTCGTGCGCATCGCGGAAGGCGATGCCCTTGTGCACCAGATAGTCGGCGAGGTCGGTCGCGGTCGAGAAGCCCTGGCTGGCGGCCTCGCGCATGCGCTCGGGTTGGCAGCGGAGCTTGGCCATCATCTCGGCAAAGACCTTGAGTGAGCCGCGCAGGTTGTCGACGGTGTCGAACAGCGGCTCCTTGTCTTCTTGATTGTCCTTATTGTACGCGAGCGGCTGGCCCTTCATCAGGGTCAGTAGCGCCATCAGATGACCGAAGATGCGACCCGTCTTGCCGCGGATCAGCTCAGGGACATCGGGATTCTTCTTCTGGGGCATGATTGAGGAGCCAGTGCAGAAGCTATCCGAGAGTTCGATGAAGGCGAACTGCGCTGAGGTCCAGAGGATCAGCTCCTCGGCGAAGCGCGACAGGTGCATCATCAGAATGGAAGCCGCTGCGACGAACTCGATCGCGAAGTCCCGATCCGAGACCGCGTCGAGCGAGTTCTCGCAGGGGCCGTCGAAGCCCAGTACCTCGGCGGTGTAACCACGGTCGATGGGGTAACTGGTGCCGGCCAGTGCAGCAGCACCGAGTGGCATCTGGTTGAAGCGCGCCCGGCAGTCAGCAAGACGCCCGGCATCGCGCTCGAGCATTGCCTGCCAGGCCATCATGTGATGGCCGAAGGTGACCGGCTGCGCCACCTGCAGATGGGTGAAGCCGGGCAGGATGGTTGCGGCCTCGCGCTCGGCGAGGTCGAGCAGTGCATCCTGCAATCGCTGCAGCGCCTCGCTGATGGCATCGATCTCGCCGCGAAGCCAGAGCCGGATGTCAGTAGCAACCTGATCATTGCGCGAACGCCCGGTGTGCAGACGTTTGCCGGCCTCGCCGATGTCGGCCGTGAGCGCGGCCTCGATGTTCATGTGGACATCTTCGAGTGGTACTGACCAGACAAAGGTGCCGGCCTCGATCTGCGCCTGGACACGTGCAAGGCCAGCGACGATGGCCTCTGCTTCCTCGTTGCTCAGAATGCCTTGACGCGCCAACATGCGGGCATGGGCAATGGAACCGGCGATATCCTCGCGGTACAGGCGCCGGTCGAAGCCGACCGAAGCGGTAAATGCCTCGACGAAGGTATCCGTCGGTTCGGAAAAACGGCCGGCCCAAGGTTTCGAAGCGGCACTCTCGATCATCGCAGGGCCTTACTCATACGCCTGTCAAAAAGCGCACCATAGTACAGATCAGGGTCAGGTGACAGCCCGATCTCGCTGGCGAGTGCTGTCGGTAGCCGTCACGGCAGGATAAGCTAGCTGGATTCGCCCCAATTGACCGCTGCCAACGTCGGCGCGGCGACATTCGGTTACTTTAAACGGTCGGCTCAACTGAAACGACCACCAGCCCGCTGGATTCACCTCCATGCCAGAGACCATTCGCATTGCCACCCGAAAATCTGCGCTCGCCATGTGGCAGGCCGAGCATGTTGCCGACGCGCTGCGCCGCATCCACCCTGAACTGACGGTAGAGATCATCGGCATGACCACCCGCGGCGACAAGATCCTGGATGCGCCGCTAGCAAAGGTCGGCGGCAAGGGGCTATTTGTCAAAGAACTGGAACAGGGCATGCTCGATGGCGATGCCGATATCGCCGTCCACTCGATGAAGGATGTACCGGTCGACTTCCCGGAGGGGCTGCATCTGGCCTGCATCCTGGAGCGCGAAGACCCGCGCGACGCCTTTGTCTCCAACCAGTACGCGACGCTCGACGAGCTGCCTCAGGGCGCTTGTGTCGGCACCTCGAGCCTGCGCCGACAATGTCAGCTTGCGGTACGGCGCCCGGACCTGCGCATCGAACCGCTGCGGGGCAATGTCAACACCCGGTTGCGTAAGCTGGATGAGGGCATCTACGACGCCATCATCCTCGCTGCAGCAGGCCTTATCCGACTCGAGTTTGGCGCGCGCATCCGCTCCTTCATTGCGCCCGAGGACAGCTTGCCAGCCATCGGTCAGGGCGCGATCGGCATCGAGTGCCGGGTCGATGACGAGCGGGTGCATGCCTTGATCGCCCCGCTACACCATGGCCCAACTGCCGAGCAGGTGAGTGCCGAGCGGGCGCTGAATGCGCACCTCAATGGCGGCTGTCAGGTCCCGATCGCCGGGCACGCGGTGCATCAGGATGGCGGGCTCTATCTGCGCGGACTGGTCGGGATGCCGGATGGCTCGACGCTGATGCGCGCTGAGATCAGCGGCCCAGCGCCTGACGCCGAGCACATGGGTCGGGAGGTCGGCGAGGCCCTGCTAGCTCAGGGTGCCGATAAGGTGCTAGCCGCCCTCGCCCATGAGCCAACCGATCCGGCAACGGGCCAGTCGCCGGAGTCTGCCTCAAAGCCATGAGCCTGACCTGTCCGCTGAATGGGCGCGGGGTGCTGGTCACGCGGCCAGCGGCGCAGGCCGAGCGTCTCTGTCAGCTGATCCGCGAGGCCGGCGGCGAGCCGATTGCATTTCCAACCTTGGAGATACGCGCCGCCGAGCATCCCGAGCAGGCGCGCCAGCTTCTGGCCCAGCCCTGGGACCTGATGCTGTTTGTCAGCCGCAATGCGGTCGACTATGGGATTGCACTGTTCCCTGCTGGACTGCATCCAGGAGCAGATTCAGATACCGGCGCATCAGAACAGGCAAACCGACCACGGATCGGCGCGGTCGGGCGCGCCACCTCGGCAGCCCTGCAAGAGCAAGGACTGGCGCCGGACCTGGTCCCAGAGCGCGGCTTCGACAGCGAGGCCCTGCTGGCATTGCCGGCACTGACTCAGGTCGCCGGCAAGCGCGTGTTGATCGTGCGTGGCGAAGGAGGACGCCCACTGCTCGGCAATACCCTGCGCGAGCGCGGCGCCGAGGTGGCCTTTGCCGAGGTCTATCGGCGCAGCCTGCCGGATGTGGATGTCAACGCCGAACTGTCGACTTGGCAGGACCGACTCGGCTTCGTCACCGTGACCAGCGACGAGGTGCTGCACAATCTGCTGCAGCTGATCGGCAGCACGAATCGGGCCTGGCTGCTGTCGATGCCCTTGGTGGTGATCAGCGACCGCGGCGGCGCCACGGCGATGCAGCTTGGTTTTCGGCGGGTCGCGGTCGCCGAGGAGACCAGTGACGTGGGGCTGATCGATGCGCTATGCCGCTTGGCGATGAGTCGAGGCCAACACAGATAGCCCGTCGCTACCTGGCACAATGAAGCGCCTTGCGTATCATCCTATCAACCGCAGATGACGCAGATTAAAGTATACGAAACAGCGCTTTAGCGAGAACACCAAGGTTGCCGAGCAGATGTAACAGGGATTGGCCGTCGTGGCTTAATTTCTCTGCGCTCATCTGCGTAATCTGCGGTAGAAATGCTTTTTTGAGTATCAGCCCACGCGGCGGCTGTCGGCCGCGTACTCGAAGGCATCGGAGAACAGATGCTCGATCCCGGCGCCAGCGGCCTCGAAGGCGAAACGCCCTGCCTCGACCATCGCCGGCGGCCCGCTGAGATAACAATCAAAGTCGGCCAGTGAAGGATGATCCTCAATCACGGCCTGATGCACCCAACCGGTGCGCCCGGTCCAATCGGGATCAGGCTCTGAGAGCACCGGCACGAAGCGAAAGCTGGGATGTGCCTCGGCCCAGCCTGTCGGCAGCTCCGGCAGATACAGATCGCGTTCCGAGCGCACGCCCCAATACAGGTGAATCGGTCGCTCGACGCCGCGATGAAAGGCGTGCTCGAGCATCGCCTTGAGCGGGGCGAAGCCGGTGCCACCGCCAACCAGCAAGATTGGCCGCTCGGAGTCCTCGCGCAGCACAAAGGTGCCAAGCGGGCCGCGGATACGCAGGATGGAGCGCTCTTGCATCTGCTCAAACACCTCGTCGCTGAAGCGCCCTTTGGGTACCCGCCGCACGTGCAGCTCGAGCAGTTCATCATCGTGCGGCGGATTGGCGATCGAATAGGCGCGCCGAGCGCCGTCGCGCAGCATGAACTCAAGATACTGACCGGCGACGAAGGCCAGCCGCTGGTCTTCCGGCAGCTTCAGACGCAACCGCATCACATCGTGGTTGAGGCGCGTCTTCTCGGCCAACCGACAAGGCAGGGTGCGGACCTCGATATCGCTCAGGCGCTCAAGCTCGGCAACGCGCAGCACGAGGTCCGAGGTCGGCACCGCCTGGCAGGTCAAGCAGGCGTCCGGCGGTTGTCCTTCCAGCGCCTGCGGCCGTCCGTTGGGGTAGTCGACCTGCCCGACGAGCAGCTGGGCCGTGCAGCTGCCGCAGGTGCCGTGCCGGCAGCCGTAAGGCAGCCCGATGCGCTGCGCCAATCCGGCCGCAAGGATGGTCTGGTCTGGCGCGACCTCGAACTCGTGGTCGGCGGGCTCGGTGCGCACTGAGAAGCTCATCGCTGAGACAGTCATCGATCGGTCATGCTCCTGGGCTTGGGGGTTTTGGGATGGACCCTAATTTGGGGCATGATCCTAGAAACGGCAGTTGACCGCTGCGTAGAACCTGCAATGGGTTGGTAATGCTTGGATTGAGTAGCAGCTTGGAACTCACCCATCGGGTTCGGGCCGCTACGACTCCGAGGGCACGCCCCGCGCGGCACCCATCTGCGTTCACAACTCGTTGGAATAGGATGACTATTCCGCCTCGTTGTACCTTGCTGGACACCACAAGGGACGCACCCTCGGGGCCGCTCAACTGCCGTTTCTAGGATGATGAGCCAGAATCGAAGCGACTAAGAGGGCAGAGGCGATGATCATACTCGGCTGCGGCTATATTGGGCAGGCGCTCGCTCAGCGCTATCGGCAGCGTGGCGAGCCAGTCGTCGGCGTGGTGCGCAGCGCCGAGCGCGCCGCGGAGGTCGAGGCAGTCGGTGCGCGGCCAGTGCAGCTCGATCTCTCGCAAGACGATCTCGGCCCGCTCGAGCCTGCCGGAAAGCAGGTGTTTCATCTCGCGCCACCGCCAAGCGAGGGTGACGATGACCCACTGACCGCACACCTGATCAAGGCTTTCGAGCGCCATGGACATCCGCGCCGATTGGTCTATATCGGTACCACGGGCGTCTATGGTGATTGCGATGGGGCCTGGGTCGACGAGGAATGGCAGCCGCGACCGACCGCATCACGCTCGTTGCGACGCTGGAACGCGGAGCAGCGCCTGCGAGACTGGAACCGTAACAGCGGCGCCGAACTAGTGATCCTGCGCGTCGCCGGCATCTACGCCTGCGATCGGCTGCCGCTGGCACGTATTCGCAGCGCTCAGCCCGTGGTGAAGGCCGATGAGGCCCCCTGGTCGAATCGCATCCATGCCGAGGATCTGGTCGAGATCTGCATGGCGGCGATGGAGCGGGCGCCCGCCGGCGCGCTCTACAACGTCTGTGACGGACACCCGAGCACGATGACGGACTATTTCTGCCAAGTGGCCGATGCCGCAGGCTTGCCTCGCCCACCGCAGATCCCACTTGCCGAGGCCGACGGCCAGGTTTCAGCGGGAATGCTCTCGTACTTAAAGGAATCGCGGCGTCTGAGCAACCAACGTCTGATCGATGAACTCGGGATCAGCTTGCACTACCCTGACCTGTCGCTGGGTTTAGCCCCCTGCTTCGGACCCCGTGGCGCCTGATCAGGATGCCAAAGCTGTTGCGCGCATGTGACTGCGGAATCTGAATTAGTTGCAGCGATTGTCGCGATCATGCTGTTAGAATCCGTCGCGAATTGCGATCAGCCTTCGATGGCTCGCAACAGGTGGGAGACGTCGGCAGGAGGACCTCTTCGGTCAGACGTCGACAATAGAGTGAGTTCACTAACTGAGGACCGGATTGATGAAGAAGCTCCTAGCCGGCTGCATTGCTCTTGCCATGTCGGCAAGCCTGGGTCTGTCTGCGCAGGCCGCTCCTGTCGGAAATGAGGATTTCAACTTCGACACCACCAGCGACCTCTATAAGGTCTGCGCAACCCCCAAGGATGCGGCCGAATACCTTGTGGCTAGCTTTGCGTGCCGCGCCTTTGTCGAAGCGACGGTCCAATATCACGATGCAGTGTCCGATCGAGAAACGCTAAAACGCCTGATCTGTTACCCAAAGACTGCAACCGTTGCCGATGGCAGGCGCGTGTTCCTGGCATGGGCAGAGGCGAACAAGGACAACAAGGGCCTGATGGATGAACAACCCGTCGTCGGGCTGGTGCGTGCGCTGGCCGCAAGCTATCCGTGCCGCTGAGCCGCGACCGAGTCCACGCGTGCCAGGGTCCTACCCTGCTTTCTCTTGCTAATGCCGCAGCGCGGCCCACATTTTAGGAATTCGACAGATGAAAAAGACGCTTTTACCGCTGATGGTTGCAAGCCTGTTGCTGATGTCGGCTTGCGGAACAACCACTGGCGAGCGGTCCGGTAGCGGCGCGCTCATGGGTGCCGCCGGCGGCGCCCTTGTTGGCTCGCTCAGCGCAAACGCAGGTGCAGGAGCGCTGATTGGCGCTGGCGCCGGCGCTCTAGGCGGCTTCCTCGTCGATCAACACGAAAAAGGCAATATCGATTAGATCCAGAGTGCTTGAGGGGCGGCACCCTTGGGATCGCCCGGCACCCCCTCAACCTCTTCGAGCTATGCCCATGGATATCGTCACAGCCTTTCCGGCCGCCCTCTGGGGCATCTTGCTCGAGCTTGCGCCGTCGCTGCTGGTCGGCCTGCTTATTGCTGGACTGATTCATGCGTACGTCCCATCTGCTGTCATCAGGCGGGGCCTGAGTCGGCCTGATCTCGGCAGCGTCGTGCGGGCGTCAGTGGTCGGCGTACCGCTACCCCTGTGCTCCTGCGGGGTCATCCCGACCGCGCTCGGGTTGCGGCGTCAGGGCGCCTCACCTGGCGCTGCAACCTCCTTCATGATCAGCACCCCTCAGACTGGGGTTGATTCGATCCTAGTCACCGCCGCCTTTCTCGGCTGGCCTTTCGCGATCTTCAAACTCGTCGCCGCCTTCGTGACCGGCGTCGTCGGCGGTGCCCTGGTCAATCGAACGGTGCCCGCCGAGCCCACTGCCAACGGAACGGATGGACTCGATAGCACTGAGGATGAACGGCCACGCGGCTGGCTCGCGCGGATTACCGAAGCAGTGCGCTACGCGGTATTTGACCTGCTTGGGGCCATCAACACCTGGCTGATCATTGGCGTGGTTGCAGCCGCCTTGGTCACAACCCTCACTCCAGCCGACTTCTTCGCTGACCGCCCTTGGGCCGACGGTATGATTGGCATGCTGGTCATGTTGGCCATCGCCCTACCCCTCTATGTGTGCACCACTGCATCGGTCCCGATCGCCGCCTCGTTAATCGCTGCCGGACTCCCGGCAGGCTCGGCGCTAGTCTTTCTGATGGCAGGGCCAGCAACCAACCTTGCGACCATCGGCGCGGTATTCCGCGCACTAGGTGCGAGAGTACTCTCCGTGTATCTGGCTACCGTCGTGGTGATGAGCCTCGGCTTTGGGCTAGTCTTCGACCAGCTGCTGACGACTGTTCCAGTGCAAACGCTCGCCCATGAGCACCAGCAAGGTTGGCTTTCGGTGCTTTCGGCACTCGCGCTCCTGACGTTGATGGCGATGCTTGGGCTGCGGCAGTACCGGGCAAAAGCAGAGGCCCAAGCGCGGCTGGCGACCTTGAAGGGCATCGACGGCGGCGGCAATGCCGGCTCTCAGGCGGAGATCGCTGCAGATTCAAAGGCGGAGGCCAGGGTCCTTGAGGTCAAGGGGATGACCTGCGGACACTGCGTCGCGACGGTGAAGAATGCGCTCGAATCGTTCGAACAGATCGATGAGGCGTCGCCAGACCTTGCCTCCGGTCAGGTGGTGATTCGCGGCGGTTTTGTCGAAATCCAGGCACTTCAGGATATAATCGAAGACGCAGGCTTTCAGTTGGTAACCCGCAATTGACGTCGGCCAAGGTCTTCGGAGACACTGAGTCTACGCTAATAGCAATACGCTAGATCATTGGCTAGATCAGCCACGGAAGATCAGCTAAGGGGGGCCGCCGGGCGGGCAGCACTCCCAACCTGATACGGTACAAGCTGCCGTGTCGCTATCGTTCGAGTTGTGCGTTGATCGACCGATGGTGTGTGCGTGCTCAATGCACGTTCGTTGCGAGAGTGAGCGATGAGGATCTACGTAGGTAACCTGAAATACTCGGTCAATGACGATACCTTGCGCGAGATGTTTAGCGAGTTCGGCCAGGTGGCCAGCGCAGATGTGATCAAGGACAAGTTCTCTGGACAGTCCAAGGGATTCGGCTTCGTCGATATGCCGAACCAGTCAGAGGCAGAAGATGCCATCCGGACATTGAACGACACCATGCAGGATGGACGCAAACTGACCGTCAATGAGGCGAGACCCCGCACGGAGCGAGCCCAACGGCCTTACTAAGCGCGGCCCGTGCTCGCGCTGCATTGGCGTCTGCAGATGGCGTTAGTCAGCGCGAGCACTTTAGCAATTTCTGTCAAAGCTCATACCGCCTTAGGTCGCTAAATCAATTCCCAGCCGCGGCCAGATCTGGTCGACCCGCACCTTGATCTCGGCATCCATTTGGATCGGCCGACCCCATTCGCGTGTCGTCTCCCCGGGCCATTTGCTCGTGGCATCAAAACCGATCTTGGAGCCAAGCCCAGAGACCGGCGAGGCAAAATCGAGGTAATCGATCGGAGTATTCTCGATCATGACGGTATCCCGCGCCGGGTCCATGCGAGTGGTCATCGCCCAGATCACATCCTTCCAGTCGCGAGCGTTGACGTCATCATCAACGACGATCACGAATTTTGTATACATGAACTGACGCAGAAAGGACCAGACGCCGAGCATCACGCGCTTGGCGTGGCCAGGATATTGCTTTTTCATCGCGACCACTGCAAGCCGATAAGAGCAACCCTCGGGCGGTAGGTAGAAATCAGCGATCTCCGGGAACTGCTTCTGCAGGATCGGCACGAACACCTCGTTCAGCGCCACACCCAGGATCGCCGGCTCATCCGGCGGCCGACCGGTGTAGGTGCTGTGATAGATCGGCTGCTTGCGCTGGGTGATGCGATCGATGGTCAAGACCGGGAAGTCGTCGACCTCGTTGTAATAGCCGGTGTGGTCGCCAAATGGCCCCTCAGGCGCCATGTCGTCCGGGTGTAGATGTCCCTCGAGGATGATCTCGGCAGTCGCGGGCACCTGGAGGTCCGAGCCTAGGCAGGCGGCGAGTTCCGTGCGACTCCCACGCAGCAGGCCGGCGAAGGCGTACTCGGAGAGGCTGTCCGGCACCGGGGTGACCGCGCCCAAGATGGTTGCTGGGTCGGCACCAAGCGCCACCGCAATCGGGAACGGCTGGCCCGGGTGTGCGCGCTGCCAGTCGCGGAAATCGAGCGCCCCGCCGCGATGCGCCAGCCAACGCATGATGACCCGGTTGCGGCCGAGCACCTGCATCCGATAGATGCCAAGATTCTGCCGTGACTTCTCTGGACCGCGGGTAATCACCAGCCCCCAGGTGATAAGCGGCGCCGCATCGCCGGGCCAGCAGTGCTGGATCGGGAAGCGTCCAAGGTCGACCTGATCGCCCTCAAAGACCTGTTCCTGGCAGGGCGCATTGCGGCACACCTTGGGCGCCATATCCAGCACCTTCTTGAAGATCGGCAAGGTTCGCCAAGCCTCCTTCATCCCCTTCGGGGGGTCCGGCTCCTTGAGAAAGGCGAGCAACTTGCCGACCTCCCGCAGCGCCGAGACCGATTCCTCGCCCATGCCGAGGGCGACCCGTTGCGGCGTTCCGAACAGGTTGCCAAGAAGCGGCACGCCGGACCCCTTGGGACGCTCAAACAGCAGTGCCGGGCCGCCGGCACGCAAGGTGCGATCGCAGATCTCAGTCACTTCCAGATAAGGATCAACCTCAATGCCAATGCGCCTGAGTTCGCCACGTCGCTCGAGCTGATCGATGAAATCACGGAGGTCCTGATACTTCATCGGTTAGGGCCGATAAACCAAGCAGTGCACGCTGAAGAGCTGCTCCGGGTCGGTCCAGACCTGTTCGGGTTGGAAGCCGGCACGCCCAGCGAGGGCATGAAACCCGTCGACGCTGTATTTATGAGAGCACTCGGTGTGGATGGTCTCGCCCTCACGGAAGGCGAAGGTCTCCCCGGCCACCCCGACTTGCTGATCACAGGTGCTGAGCAGGTGCATCTCAACGCGGCTCCGCTCGGCATTCAAGAAGGCCTCATGGCGGAAGCGGCTGAGATCAAAGCTGCCCGCAAGCTCGCGGTTAATACGGCTGAGTAGATTCATATTGAAGGCCGCTGTGACACCGGTGGCGTCGTTGTACGCAAGCTCGAGGCGCGTCCGATCCTTGATCAGGTCGACACCGATCAGCAGGCGCCCCTCAGCCCCGAGAATGGCGCCGACGCGGCGCAGCAGCTGCTCGGCTTCAACAGGCTCGAAGTTACCGATCGATGAGCCGGGAAAGAAGGCCGCGCGTGGATGCTCGTGATCGTCGACCGGGAGCTCGAAGGGCGCCGAATAATCGGCGCAAACCGCATGCACCTCCAGCCTCGGGAAGGTCGCCGCGAGCGCCTGCGCCGACTGTTGAAGATGCTCGCTGGAGATATCGACCGGCATGTAGACGGCCGGCTGCAGCGCCTCGAGCAGGACCCGGATCTTCAGGCTGCTGCCGCTGCCCAGTTCGACCAAGAGCGCCTCGCGGCCAAGGCGCCGCGCCATCTCGGCACCATGCTCGCGCAGGATCGCGATCTCGGTACGGGTCGGATAGTACTCGGGCAGCTCGCAGATGGCATCGAATAGCTTCGACCCCTCTGCGTCGTAGAACAGTTTGGGTGAGAGCCGTTTGCGCGGCAGACCAAGACCAGCCAAGACCTCAGCGCGAAGGTCGGAGGGCGTTGGGTGATAGTCGTGGAAGTAGATCGGGTTAGCCGTGGTCGGGTCGGTCAAGGAAATCATGTCAGGTCCTCCGCTAGCCGAATGCCTTTGAACTGCCAGCGCTCATGGGGATAGAAGAAGTTGCGATAGGTGGTGCGCGCATGATCGCGGGAGGTGGCGCATGAGCCGCCGCGCAACACCATCTGCCCGCTCATAAACTTACCGTTGTACTCGCCAAGCGCACCATCCACGGCGCGATAGCGCGGATAGGGCAGATAGGCCGAGGCCGTCCATTCCCAGCAGTCGCCAAAGAGCTGCTGCAGCGAGCCGGCGCTGGCCGGGCTGGGATGGAAGCGACCCTCATCGACGAACTGTCCTTCAACAGAGAGACCGGCCGCCGCATGTTCCCATTCGTACTCGGTCGGCAACCGGCGCCCCGCCCAGCGCGCATAGGCCTCGGCCTCGAAATAGCTCAGGTGGCAGACGGGCTCGGCCGGATTGAGCGGACGACGCCCACCCAGCGTGGTCTCATGCCATACACCATCGAGTTGCTCCCAATAGAGCGGCGCCTGCCAGCCCTGGGTCTTGATCTGCGCCCAGCCGTCAGAGAGCCAGAGCCCTGGGTGACGATAACCACCATCGTCGATGAAGGCCTGATACTCGGCATTGGTGAGCAGGCGGTCGGCGAGCCGGAAGGGCTCGAGCAAACGCTGATGGCGGGGATATTCGTTGTCATAGGCGAAGCCCCGAGCGGCACCGCGGGTCTGGCGATGGCGTCCGCTTTGGCCCGGATCTTCACTCGGGCCTGGCGCACCGAAGCTGTGGATGCCACCCTCGAACGCAGTAAAGGTCAGCGGCACCGGCTCTTGCGCCTGTGCGACCGGCAGATCCGGGCGGTACACCGGGCGCAGAGGGTTATAGGCCAGGTTGTACTTGATGTCGGTGACCAGCAGCTCTTGATGCTGTTGCTCATGATTCAGGCCGATTTGAACGCGGGCTTGCACAGTGGCGGCGTGTTCGTCCGGGCATGCGCTGAGCAGCTGCGCCATGGCGTCATCCACATGTCGGCGGTAGTCATAGACCTCGGCCACCGTTGGGCGCGAGAGCAGTCCGCGCTGCGGGCGCGGCCAGAAGCCGGCCTCGGTCTGCTCATAGTAGGAGTTGAACAGGTGATCGAACTGCGGGTGGAAGACCGCATAGCCCGGCAAGAAGGGCTTGAGCAGAAAGGTCTCAAAGAACCAGGAAACATGAGCCAAATGCCACTTTGGCGGACTGGCTTCGACCGCCGCTTGAAGCATGTAATCCTCGATCGCGAGGGGCTCACAGAGCTGCTCGGTGAAACCTCGCACACGGCGGTAGGCAGCAGAAAGGTTCGGCGCGTCCATTGGGGGCATCAGGCTCTCCTGGTGTCCGGTCTAGTAGGCAAAGGAATTGGCTTAGATGGATGACCGCGATTACCGGCCACCGGCAATCATTACTGGGATCGAAGCATGGTTGGAGACCCGAGAATTGGCGATGCTGCGGCGGAATTTCCAGTCGCAGCGGTTTTACCCGAGGGGGCGAAAGGATAACCTGAGGCCATCGGGCGCTGCGGGCTGGACCTCAACACTGTTTGATCGAGGGCAGCTTTTCGCGCGCGGATTCCTTAAGCAGTTCCTGGAGGGCGACTTCATGAAGGCGATCTGGCTCGACAACCAGCCTCGGCTCAGCGACGATGTGCCCGTGCCGTCTCCAGCCACCGACGAGGCCTTGGTGCGCGTTCGGCTGGCCGGCGTTTGCTCGACCGACCTGGCCCTCTTGGATGGCTATTACCCATTCACAGGCGTGCTCGGCCATGAGTTCGTCGGCGAGATCGCAGCCGCGTCAGCGGCGCCCAAGCGAGTGGGCGAACGAGTTGTCGGCTCCATCAATACCAGCTGCGGCCGCTGCCGCGAATGCCTGGCCTGTCGCCCAAACCATTGCCTCAACCGCCAGGCGCTGGGCATCAAGGGCCGCAACGGCGCCTTTGCCGAGTACCTTTGCCTGCCGCTGCAGAATCTACATCAGGTGCCAGACGCGGTTCCGGACACTGCGGCGGTCTTCGCCGAGCCGCTCGCGGCTGCGCTCGAGATCCCAGAGCTGACGCCGATCAAGCCTTCAGATCGGGTGCTGCTGGTTGGCGCCGGCCGACTCGGGCAGTTGATCGCACGCGTGCTAGCCTTGACCGGCGCTGACTTGGATGTAGTCGCCCGACACGCTCACCAACGCCAGCGCCTGCAGAGTGTCGGTAGCCGTTGCATCACCGAGGACGAGGTCGCCGAGGGCCGGTACGACCTGGTCGTCGAGGCCAGCGGCGCACCGGGCGGCTTCGCATTGGCGCGGCGGGCGCTGCGCCCGCGCGGCACCCTGTGCCTGAAAAGCACCTACCGAGGCGAAATACCGGTCGCGTTGTCATCGCTTGTGGTCGATGAGATCCGAATCATCGGCTCACGTTGCGGACCTTTCCCCGCGGCGCTAAGGCTGATGGCGCAACGGCAAGTTGACCCGACCCCACTGATCGATTGCGTTGAGCCGCTCGCGAACGGCGTTCACGCCTTGCAGCGTGCTGCCGAGCCATCGGTCCTGAAGGCGCTGATCGACTGCAGCTGATCACTTGCCGTAGCCAATACGGGCATAATGCGCTGGTCTTGACAGCGATTTCTTGCCGAGCCTAGTCCAACGTCATGCAGCTATTTAACATCATTGCGGTTCTGATCACCTTCGCAGCGGCCTTCGCCTGGTTCAACGATCGGTTCCTCAAATTGCCGACCGCGATCGGGCTGATGCTCATCGCGCTACTGATGTCGTTGTTCCTGCTGCTGCCGATCCCCGGTATGGAGGGGCTCGAAAGCGATCTCCGACTGATGGTCGACAGCATCGATTTCGACGCCACCGTCCTGCATGGGATGCTCAGCTTCCTGCTGTTCGCAGGCGCGCTCCATGTGAGCCTCGAGGAGTTGGCCGAGCACAAATGGATGATCGCCATGCTCGCGAGCGTCAGCGTCCTGATCTCCACCGTCCTCGTCGGCGGCGTGACTTGGCTGCTGTTCGCGCTGCTCGGACTCGATATCCCGCTGATCTACTGTCTGCTGTTCGGGGCCTTGATCTCCCCGACCGACCCCATCGCCGTGCTCGGCATCCTTAAGAGTGCCGGTGCTCCAAGGTCGCTGGAGCTAAAGATCACTGGCGAGTCACTGTTCAACGACGGCGTCGGCGTGGTGTTGTTCATGATCCTGTTCGAGGTCGCGATTGGCGGCGAGCATGTCACCCTCGGCGGTGCACTGCAGCTGTTCGGCAAGGAGGCAGTCGGCGGGCTGCTGTTTGGGCTCGCCAGCGGCGGCATCGCCTATCTGATGCTGCGCAAGGTGGACAATCATCAGGTCGAGGTGCTTATCACTCTGGCGGTGGCGAGCGGCGCCTATGCGTTGGCCGAGCATCTTCACATCTCGGCACCCATTACCGTGGTGGTGGCCGGGCTGCTGATCGGAAACCAGGTGCGCAGCCATGCAATGTCGACTGAGACCCAGGACCATCTGGACGACTTCTGGGAACTGACCGATGAGATCCTCAACGCGGTCCTGTTCGTGATGATTGGCCTCGAGATCCTGGTCGTCAGTATCAACGGCCCAACCCTAATCGCCGGCCTCTTCGCCATTCCGCTGGTGCTCGCAGCGCGCGTTATCAGTGTCGGCGCTCCAGTGGCTTGGATGCGCCGATACCGCAGCTTTTCCACCGGCGCGATCACCATCCTGACCTGGGGTGCGCTGCGCGGCGGAATCTCAGTCGCGCTTGTGCTCTCCCTGCCCGAATCCGAGATCCGCGATGTGCTGCTGACCGTCACCTACATCGTCGTGGTGTTCTCGATCCTGGTGCAGGGCTTGACCCTCGGGGCGGTCGTGAAGCGAGTCGGGAAGCGCGCCGATCTGGAGATGGAGCGCACCGAATTGCCGCGTCCACCAGCGCAGGACGCAGCGGCGGACGATGCCCAATGAAGCGGCCAACCTGGGCCTTTGGCGCACACCGATGAACATCTCCTCGAACCCCCATTCAACGCGCAGCGCAGGCCCGGAGCCAGCCGAGCCGGAAGCGCCAGCGCCAGATCGAGGTTGCGATCAGCTGAGGCCCTACGCCAATCTGACGCCCGATCTGGTTCTAGACGCGATCGAGTCGCTCGGCTTCGACGCCGACGGACGACTCTTGGCGCTCAACAGCTACGAGAACCGGGTCTATCAGATCGGCATCGACGACGCCGCGCCGTTGATTGCAAAGTTCTATCGGCCCGGTCGCTGGTCCGATGAAGCAATCGCCGAGGAGCATCAGTTCGTCGCGGCATTGGCCGAGCGCGAGATCCCGGCGGTCGCACCACTGGTCATCGATGGCGCCAGTCTGCACCAACACCAGGGTTACCGCTTTTCGTTGACCCCGCGCTGCGGTGGCCGCGACCCCGAGCTTGAGGATCTCGACATACTGACCCGTATCGGGCGCCTCCTCGGTCGCATCCATGCGCTTGGCGCCAGCCAGCCGTTTCAGCATCGACCGACGCTGGATCTGCAGCACTTCGGGAGGCAGCCCAGCCAATTCTTGCTTGAGAACGGCTGGATTCCGGCCGAACTCGAGCGCTCGTACCGCAGCGTCCTTGAGCATGCGCTGATCGAGATCTCGGCCTGTTACGAGCGTGCCGGCGACTTGCGCAGGCTGCGTCTGCACGGCGACTGTCATCGCGGCAACCTCCTCTGGACCGACGCCGGCCCGCACTTCGTCGATTTCGACGACGCCCGCAACGGCCCGGCAATCCAGGATCTTTGGATGCTGCTATCAGGCGACCGACAGACGATGACCCTGCAGCTAGATGCGATCATCGAGGGGTATGAAGATTTCGCCGATCTCGATCTCCGCGAACTCCATCTGATCGAGGCGCTGCGCACACTACGCTTGATCCACTATGCAGCTTGGCTTGCTCGACGCTGGAGTGATCCGGCCTTCCCCAAAGCGTTTCCTTGGTTCGACTCACCACGCTTCTGGGAGGAGCAGATCCTGATCTTGCGCGAGCAGATTGCAGCGATGCAAGAAGGTCCGCTGGCACTGTTTTGAGCCTGGCCGATCGCCCTGATGCTGCGGTTACCAAGGGTCCGGTTGATGCGCAACCGTTTTGGGTTGGTTCGCCGCCGCGAAGGCTAGGCTGCGCTGGTCGGCAGTCGCGCTGGACTCACCGACAACGCACGGTGAGTGCCAGCCTCGGCCGCTCTCAGACCCGGTTCGGCCCCGGGAATTGCAGGCGCTCGGGCCTCGCACGGCTGTTCGGCGCCATGGGCGCCATCGCCGCCTTGACCCTCGGCCTCCTGCTCGCTAGCTGCGGCACGCAACCCGTGATGCCGACGCGTTCGACACCGCCCTCCACAGCAACCGATGCGCAGGGCCTGACACCGTCGCCGCAGCCACGTCTGATGCGGAGTGCGGCGCGGATGCCAGATGGCTATCGGCTGCCGTTTCAACGCTGGGGCCACAGCGAGCAGCCTCAGATCGTCGTCCTCGGTCTTCATGGCTTCAACGATTACAGTCAGGCCTTTGAACCGCTCGGCAAACATCTCGCGAAGACTGGCGTAACGACCTATGCCTTCGACCAGCGCGGCTTCGGGCGTACCCGTCAACCTGGGCTCTGGCATGGCAGCAAGCAGCTCACTGCGGATCTGCGCATCCTGATCGGGCTGCTGCGAGCACAGCATCCGCAAGCACGGCTGATCCTCGCCGGCGAAAGCATGGGGGCCGCGGTCGCGCTCAGCGCCGATGCCACGGCGCCGTTGGATGTCGATGGGCTGCTGCTGATCGCGCCCGCGGTGTGGTCACGCAACAGCATGCCCTGGTACCAGCGCTTGACGTTGGATATTGCGGCCCGAGTGGTGCCTGGGCTCAAGCTCACCGGCGAAGGGGTTTCGATCTCTCCCTCCGACAATAAGCCGATGCTCATCGCGATGGGTCGGGACCCACTGGTGATCAAAGCGACACGGATCGAAGCGCTCTGGGGCGTCACTAACCTGATGGATCAGGCCGTTGCTTGGCGCGACGTTCGCCGGCGTCACGACCAACCGCCGACGCTCGTCCTGTATGGAGAGCGCGACAGCATCATCCCGCCTCTTGCCTTCTGCCGCTTTATCAGCGCAGGGCCCGTCGATGCGCCAGAGTTTCAGCTCCTGCTGTACGCCGCTGGCTGGCACATGCTGCCGCGTGATCTCCAGGGCGCGAGGGTGCGCACCGATATCGCGACATGGGCGCAAAACCCGAGCGCAACGCTGCCCTCCGCTGAACTGATCGGCGCAAGCGCTAAGCGGCTGCGTCGTTTCTGTTCATCAAAGGCCGGCGTCGAAGTTGACGCACCCGCTGGGCTGGGTCGATGATACGCGGCCAGGTCGACAAACCCAGCATTGATTTAACGCGAACCGAACACCCCATCACAATGTCAAGAGATCCCTACTCCGGTCGCGGTATTACAGAGCGCGTGACCGTCGCCGGCAGCGAGCTAGTCAGCTACGTCAAACAGCTTGTCGCGGAAGGCAATGTTCGCCGCCTCATCATTCGTAAGCCAGGTGGCGCAACACTGATTGAGATCCCGCTCACCGCCGGTGTCGCCGTAGGCGGCGCACTGACGCTGCTCGCGCCGTTCATCGCCGCCCTCGGCGCCATGGCAGCGCTGATCGCAAAGTTCGAGATCGACATCCTGCGCTCCGATAAGGAGATAGATGATAAGAACGACCCAGACGTGCTGCCATAGCCCATGGCGCACGCCAGCGCCGCCGCCGGGACCTAACGACTCCAACGCCAGATCAAACCTCCCTAGAACCCCTGACAAAGGCAACCGATGAAGAAGCTCAAGACCACCAGCGACCATACGATTTACGAGAAGCGCACAGGCCGCTACGCAGTGAAGGACAAGCGTAAGCGGTGGGTCCAAGGAGACGACAAGGTCGCGGTGCTCAGGGCAGAAGGACTGCTGAAGACGCCCGAGCCAAAGGCCGCCCCCGAGCCAGAAGCCGGTGCAGAAAGCGACAGCGCCGAAGGCACTGACGCTGCAGCCGATTCGGCCAAAGCCAGCTGAACGAACGGACACTTTACCGGGACCATACCCAGATGAAACATCCTGTCCGCTATGCAGCGGCCATCGTAGCCCTGGCCACCAGCTCAACCATGGCCGTCGCCGAGGAGCCAACACTCCTCGAGAAGCTCAAGGAAAGCGCCGCAAAAACAGCGGACCAGATCGGCACCGCGACCAGCAAGACCGCCGATGCCGCTGGCAAGGCGTTAGATCAGGCTGCTGCCAGCGCGAACCAGACCGTCGAGTCGACAAAGGAAGAGCTCGGCGATTCAGCAACCCCGCAAGAGACTCGGGCCAAGCTCGATGCGCTGGCGGCGGAAACGTTAAAGCAGTTGTTCGAGAAAGAGCCCGCCGCAAAGCGCCTGTTCGACAAGAGCGCCGGCTACGCGGTCTTTGTCAGCCGCCAGGTTCAGCTGCTGGTCGCAGCCGGCTATGGGCGCGGTGTTGCGGTGGACCGGGAGACCGATCAGCGCACCTATATGAAAATGGGCAGCGGTGGTGTGGGTGTAGGATTCGGGCTCGGCGGATTCGCCACCAAGACCGTGATCCTGTTCGACACGCCATTCGCCTACAACAAGTTCATCACTCAAGGCACCGACGCAAGCGCCGAGGCTGGCACCATGACTGGCGATCAGACCGATCAGGTGAAGTTTAACTTCAATGACGACGGCCAAGCGATCTTCGTGCTAACAGGCAACGGCTGGAAGATCTCGGCCAAACTGCTCGCGACCAAATATTGGCCCGATCAGAGTCTGAATGCACCCGCGGCTGCTGACTGAAAAGCAAGCTGGAAACGGGCAGCTCTCTGACCAGGCTTCTGTCCTGATCCGACCGGACCGCTGGAAACCGGGATCGCTTTTGCTCATCCTGCAGCTGAGCGTTTGAGCAGAAGCGGCAGCACCAGGTATTGGAGTGCCGTCCAGGCCAAGGCCAGGCTGGCCAGCATCACCATAAGCGGCGCCGCAGCCGGATAGCCGCCATCATCGAACAGCAGCCCGGCTGCAGCAAAGGCTGCGAGTACCACGAAGGCCAAATGCACGCCCTCGTCGTAGATACCCCAGAGGCTGCGCCGCGCAAGCCAGACGCCGATCAGTGCTGCAGCGGCACCCCCGGCGAGCCCGGCCATCACATCGACGGGCCAGTGCACGCCAACCGCGACCCGACTCAAGCCTGCCGCCGTTGCCAGCAGGATGAAGCTCAGCCGCCAACGGAGGCGTTGCGCATAGTAGGCAAGCACGCCGAAGAACACCGCTGCGGTCACACTGTGCCCAGATGGAAAACTCTGGCGCTGATGGGCCTCACCAATCAACCGAAACGCCTCAGACGGCATCACCGCCGGGGGCCGTGCGGCATCGATCAAGGGTTTGAGTCCGCGCGCGTAGGCAATCGCGACCAGTGCGGCACAGATCAGACTCCAAAAAACCCCTGGATGACGGCGAGAGAGAAACAGCGCCAGGGTCAAAGTGACTCGCTCATCTCCAAGCACAGTGAGCCATTGCCAAAGGCTAGCAGGTAGCGTCGCGAACAGAGCGTTCAGGGTCAAAAAACCGCTGTGATAGCCACCGCTGAAAAACAAGGTCGCAGCGCCCGCTAGACAGAGCAGCGCCCAACCGCCAAGCCAGACTGCTCCGCCCGGCGAGATAGCCGGGTCATGCGCCGCAGCAGTAGCCAGCTCGCGTCGCAATCTAGCCCCGATGACGCTCATCGAGAGACCCCGCTTGGACCGGTCGCTGCAGGCGGGGACTCAATCAGCGCTAGCGCTACGGGTCCCTGACGATAACGCAGATCGAGCCGGTTCGGAGCCACGGCTTCGGCTAACCGCTCGAGCTTGTCGACGCGCAGAAAGACCAGGTCGCCGAGTTCAGGTCGATCGCGCTCGGGCGTGATCGCATCGCGATAGACGCTGAAGCTCGGCATGCTGGTGCGGTAGACCACCGTCGGCCGATCGAGCTCGCGTGCCAAGAGTCCGGCCTGCTTGACTGGCTCTTGCATCACAGCAAACACCGCCGGCACCAGCAGCCCGAACACCAGCAAGCTCTGCACCACGCCAGCCAAAATAAGGCGCTGCCAGAGCGCAACCCGCGACCAAAGCAACAAACCGACCATCGCGGCCAGGCCACTCCAAATACCAAATCGGTACCCGCTATCCAGTACCTGTATCCCTGCCGCAAACATCGCCTGCTCGTGAGCACGCCCCGCTTGCGCCTCGAGCAAACCGAGCAGGTCCGGCAGCGCGGCCATCAGCACCACGAACAGCAGCGGCGGCAGAAAGGCGAGCCAGCGGTTGGTGAGTGCATCGCGATGCCGCGCCATCAGGATGAATAGCGGCGTGATGCCGTAGACCAGATAATGCGGCAACTTGGTGCCCGAAAAGGAGAACACCACAAAAACGGTAACGAACCAGAGCAACAGGAACCGATCTAGCTCATCAGCCCATAGCCGACGCAGCCTCGGCAACAGACTCAGGAACCAGCCGGTAAAGGGCAAGAGCACCAGCGGCAGCATCACGAAGTAATAGCCCGGGAAGCCTGAGTGCCCATGCTTGACGCCACTGTAGCGATCCAGGTTGTGGCCGAGAAAAAAGCTTTGAAAGAATCCAAGGCCGTCATCGATGTAGATGGCCAGATACCAGGGACCGGCCACCAAGAGAAACACCAGCCAACCGCGCCAATCGAAGACCGCCGTGAGCCATGCACGCCATTCGCGCAGCGAGCCGAAGTAGAGCAGACTCACCAACAGCGGAAAGAAGACTGCGACCGGCCCCTTGGTCAGGAAACCGAGCCCGAGCCAGAGATAGGCACGCAACAGGGTTGAGCGGCTCGGTCGCAAACGCCAGCGATAGATCTCGAAGAAGGCGAGCGCGATAAACAGGTTCAGCAGCGCATCCGCCACCGCGGCCTTGCCGATGATCGCGACCTGCAAACCGAGCGCCATCACCAAGCCGGCGATCGTCGCGGTCGCGGCATCAAGCCGAGCGCGCACAAACCACCAGAGTGCCAAGACCCAGAGACTCGCAGCAATCGCCGAGGGCAGCCGCAACGCGAATTCGCTCCAACCCAGTGCTGAGACCGAGGCCGCCTGCAGCCAGTAGATCAGCACCGGCTTGTCATAGCGCGGCACGCCGTCGCGATGCGGTGTGATGAAATTACCACTTTCGAGCATCTCACGGGTGGCCTCGGTGAAGGCGCCCTCATCGAGATCGTAGAGCGGCACCGCGCCAAGCTGCCAGAAGAATGCGAGCCAGACGATCAGTACCAGAAACCAGGGCGAGACCAGGATGCGCCTGAGCAGCGAATCACCGGCTATCATCGGCCGAAGTCTCCCGATCTCACCTGTCTCTGGCCAAGAGAATCTCGGTTCGCATCATTGCCTGCCTGTGCCTGGCTCGCATCCTGCTCGCCTGTCCCCAGTTGGCCTGTGGACTGCCGCCGGGCGGTCTTCCAGCCGGCGGCGGCCAAATCAGTTTGCCGGCTGATGCAGTGGTGAGTGCGCTCACCGGAGGCAAATAGGGTACGGGTCATGATCTCGGCGAGGACGCCTGTAGTCAGGAACTGAATCGAGGCGACCAGGAACAGGATGGCGACGAAGAACAACGGGCGATCGCCGATATCCTCACCAAGACCGAACTTGACCCAGGCCAGCCAGGTCATTATGAGTCCGCCAAGCAGGCCAAACGAGAGGCCAATACCACCGAAAAAGTGGCCTGGGCGCGCGCCGAAGCGCAGAAAAAAGAAGGCCACCAGCAGATCGAGCAGCACGCGGAAGGTACGCGAGAGCCCGTACTTTGACTGCCCGAGTTGACGTGCGCGATGTCCTACCTCGGTCTCGCCGATGCGCTCGGGCGCCGTCACACCGGCTACCCAGACCGGAATGAATCGATGCATCTCGCCGAACAGGCGAACCTCCTTGATCACCTCGGCACGATAGACCTTGAGGCTGCAGCCGTAATCATGCAGCCGAACGCCGGTAACGCGAGCGATCAGCCCATTGGCGATACGCGATGGGATCTTGCGCAGCAACAACGCATCTTGGCGATCGCGCCGCCAGCCTTGCAGCAGATCCAGATCACGGGTCAACAGCTCGTCGATCAGGCGCGGGATCTCGGCCGGATCATTCTGCAGATCGCCGTCTAGGGTCGCGATCAAGCACCCGCGGGCGGCATCGAAGCCGGCCTGCATCGCCGCCGTTTGGCCAAAATTACGCCGGAACCGGATCACCCGCACATGCGGACCATAGCGCGCCGCCTGCTCGAACAGGGCCTGCTCGGTACCATCAAGACTGCCGTCATCGACTAGGATGAGTTCCCAGGGATCGCTATAGCCCTGCAGGCCCTCGTGGATGCGCGCCAACAACGGCTCGACGTTCTCGCGCTCCTGATAGAGCGGGATCACGACCGAGAGGCTACTGTTATCGGACTCAGGCATCGTTCTAGCCGAGCTGAGGTTCATGGCGCGCAACGCTGAACGACAGACGCGGCGGCGAACCGACGCCGCGGGAATCGTACCCGCGGCCACCGAGGTTTAGCACTAGCCGGCGCCTCAGCCCTTGTTGTGATAGCCCTGGATGCGCTCGACCTCGTTACGCGAACCCAGGATCACCGGCACCCGCTGGTGCAGCCCATCGGGTTGCATCTCCATAATGCGTTCCTTGCCGGTAATCGAGGCACCGCCGGCCTGCTCGACGACGAACGACATCGGATTGGCCTCGTAGAGCAGGCGTAGCTTACCGCCCAACCCCTTCTCGGTCATCTTCGAATCCATCGGGTACATGAAGACACCGCCACGGGTGAGGATACGATGCACCTCGGCCACCATGGATGCGATCCAACGCATGTTGAAGTCCTTACCGCGCGGACCTTCCTTACCGGCCAGACACTCGTCGACGTAGCGCTTGACCGGCGCCTCCCAGAAGCGGCCGTTCGAGGCGTTGATTGCAAATTCGGCGGTATCGGTAGGGATGGTCATGTTCGGATGAGTCAGGATGAACTCACCGATGTTCTGGTCGAGCGTAAAACCATTCACGCCGTTACCGGTGGTAAGCACCATCATCGTGGAAGGGCCATAGAGTGCATAGCCAGCGGCAACCTGTTCGGTGCCGACCTTCAGGAAATCGCGCTCAGTCGCATCACCAGCGTCAGCCGGCATGCGCAGGATGCTAAAGATGGTGCCAACCGAGACATTGACATCGATATTCGATGAGCCATCGAGCGGGTCAAAGGTCAGCAGATACTTGCCACGCGGGTATTCCTTCGGGATCTCATAGATTTCATCCATCTCCTCCGAGGCCATGGCACCAACATGGCCGGACCACTCGGTGCACTGGATGAACATCTGGTTCGAGAGCACGTCAAGCTTCTTCTGGGTCTCGCCCTGGATGTTTTCGCTGCCAGCGCTGCCCAGGGCGCCGATCAGCGCACCGTGGTTGACCTGATTCGAGATCATCTTGCACGCGGTCACGATATCGTTGAGCAGTGCCGTGAATTCACCGGTGGCGCCGGGCGCATGGCGTTGCTCCTCAGCGATAAACTGGGTGATGGTCGTACCATGATGCATTTGGATCGTCCTCTAGGCTCAATTGGATCAGTACTTTGGCGCGTTCGCCGGAGCAAGACTCGGATGAAGCCGAAGCCCCGAAGCGCACAAAAAATTTAGTAATCGCGCAGTATAGCGACCAGGGGCCATTGAAGCACTCCCTGTTCGCGAGCAAGGCCCATGGTCAAATAAGTGTGAGACACGTAGTATGTTCGCCCGATGACAGTATCGTGACCGGGATCATCGTATCCTGATCGCAAGCCGCCAGCCACGGAGCGCATCTCGTACTCCCCCTGGCCTTCTCCCCAGGAGCCCCATCCGATGCAAACGACGCCACCGAACAGGCGCCAAAAAAACCTGCTCGAGGTTGCGACCGGGCTGGGCCGCAAGGCTCAGCGCTTCGCAACATCCTTGCTGCCGGTCGATGCTGGCAGGCGCGGCGATTGCAACCGCTGCGGCGAATGCTGCAAGCTGCCCTATCCTTGTCCCTTCCTACGTTACAACGCCGAAGGACTGAGCAGCTGCGCTGTTTACTATGCGCGACCGCCAAGCTGCCGCAAGTACCCGCGAACCTCGAGCGAGAACCTCACACCGGCCACCTGCGGCTATTATTTCGTGAATGTTACCGACATCGGCCGCGCCCAGCCGGCAACCGAACAGGCTGGGGGATAGACGCGCTGCTGGTGCAAGCAAATCGGGATCACCCCGGAAACTCAACATCAGTGAGTCCCGGCGCGGTGCCGCTAGCCGCCTCGCTCCCCGCCGAAAGCGACGCGAAAGAGCCAAGCTAGGCGACGATGAGTCCGGACGAAGAATCCCGCTATAGCCGACAGATCCTCCTGCCAGGGTTCGGAGAGGAGGCCCAGCAGCGCTTACGGCAGGCGAGCGTGCTGATCGTCGGCCTCGGCGGTCTCGGATCACCGGTGGCGATGTATCTGGCCGCCGCAGGCGTCGGGCGCCTGCTGCTAGCCGACTTCGACGCCGTCGACCTTTCCAACTTGCAGCGGCAGATCCTACACAGCAGTGAGCGCATTGGCTGGACCAAGGTCGACTCCGCGGCCGCCGCGCTGAGCGCGCTCAATCCGCACTGCAAGCTGGTCCCGATCAAGCGCAGTCTGAACCCCGCCCGCCTTTCCGAACTCAGCGCCGAGGTCGACCTGTTCGTCGACGCCAGCGACAACTTCCAGACTCGCTACGCCGTCAACGCAGCCTGCGTCGAGGCCGGCATCCCGCTCGTCTCCGGCGCCGCCATCCGGGCCGAGGGCCAGGTCGCAGTGTTCTCCGGACGCCCCGGCGATCCCTGCTACCAATGCCTCTATCCGGACGACGGGCAAGAAGGCGAGGGCTGCGCACGCGAGGGCGTGCTCGCACCGCTGGTCGGGATCATCGGCAGCATCCAAGCCACCGAGGCCATCAAGGTGCTGACCGGCTACGGCGCGCCGCTGTTCTCGAAGCTCCTCTTGCTCGATGCGCAAACCATGGCGATACGGACTCTGAGCATCCCGCCCGACCCGGCCTGCCCCATTTGTGCTCATCGAGGGGGCAATGCGCTGGCCGAGTAAATCGCGGTGACTCTAACAGCGGACAGGGCCGCAGTCTTCTCGCAATGGTAGTCGCTGCCCGACTCTTATCCGGGCTGCGCTTCGACACGCCCTGGGTGCAAATGCTGCTGCCGTTTCGAATGTATCGCGCGCTGACGGCTTAAGCACCGGTCCAGCGGTTGCGCCATCTGGGATAAGAGCGCAGTGTCGCCTCAGGGTGAATCGTCGCGGGAGACAGGCTTCGGGATCGGCCGCTCGAACAGCACCGCGGTATGCACGAGCAGCCGCTCCATCGGTGTCATCTCAGCCCGCTGCGACAAGACCTCGCGAGCCAGCGCCGGCTCGTCGGTGATCAGGCCGTCGACCCCGAGTGAAATCACCCGTGCCATCGAAACGGGATCATTGACCGTCCAAGCCAAAACCGGCTTGCCAGCCGCATGCGCACGCCGCACGAAGCCCGGCGTGATCATACTGGTATTGACGGCCAGGAAATCGACGCCAACCCGAGACAGATCGCCGATCGCCTTCGCCGCCAGAAGCCCCGAGCGCCAATCCGGGCGCAGGGCGTGGATCTTGCGGATACCCCGATACTTGAGCGACATGATCGCGATCTCAGATGCCATGCCCGCCTCCTCAACGATCTCGACCACGCGCTCCTCGAGCCGCTGGTCATGACCGTAGTATTTCAGCTCGATGAGGATACCGACCCTGCCCCGCGCGGTCTCCAGCACCTCGCGCAAGGTCGGCACCCGCTCGCCAGCGAAGCGTGCATCCCGCCAGCTGCCGATATCGAGCGCCTGAATCTCCTCGAGCGTCCCCTCCCAGACCTTCAGGTCGACGCTGACCAGCTTCATGAAATCGCTATCGTGAAAGACCACGACCTCGCCGTCCGCCGTTTCCTGCACATCGATCTCGACCCAATCGGCGCCGTCGTCGATCGCCTGGTGCACTGCAGCAAGTGTGTTCTCAGGGGCCTTGCCGGCCGCCCCCCGGTGCGCTACCACTTCGGCTTGGTCACTCATTGGCACCGCATGTAGCAGCCAAAGCCCGGTGCCCAACGCGGCAGCAACGAGCACGACCAACCCAACGGCCAGCCCCCGGGGCCCCAGCTGCCAGTTCCCCTGCGCCGATGACGTGATCCGCGGCAGGCTGCCGACCGGTCGCATCGGCACCTCGCAGCGGACGGCGAGTTCGGTGATCGCTATTGCGAAAGCCGAGGCGTTCCATGCTCCGAGTGCCAGATTCGACACTGTGAACAGCGCGACCACCACGCCCAGAACCAGGGTCAACGAGGACAGGTCACCGGCGAACCATGGGATCAACCAACCACCAAACAGATTGAACGCGGCCAGCAACAGCAATCCGAGCAGCACGGCGATGACCGCCCACAGCGCCAGCACACCCACAACAACGGGGCGATTGCCGGCAGTGATGCGCTCACTCTCTCGGAAAGCGCCCATCGGCGGCGCGTCGGTAAAGAGGAGCAGCGGCAGCGTCAGCGACCAACCGACGAGCTTGTGCAGAATCCCCACGGCCAAGGTTAGCGCGATAACGCCAATGAGCACCACCGCGGCCCAGAACCCAGGCGGGCGCTCTGTGAGGTAATAGTTGATGTCGTAGCGCCCGAGCAGTAGCCAAGCAATGGCCGCGGCCAGCACCAGGAATGGGACCGCGTATAGCGCGAGCCGCGCCACGAACAGGGCGGAAAAGATCAGGATCGCACGCGCACGCAACGCGGCGAAGAGCAGCGCCGCCCGCAGCGTTGCAAAGACACTCGCCTGCGGGGCGCGCCCGACATACATGAGCGACGCCTGCGACAATGCGGCGATGGCGACCAGCAGGCCTCCGACCAGGACCAGGGTCACGACACCGAGAGGCGTCAACAGGAAATACGCAATGTCCTGATCGGAAAGCGCATTGGCCCCAGAGAACTCGATCAGCAGCTGTAACGAAGCCCCGGTCAGCGGCGCCAGCAGCGCCAGTCCGAGCGCAACGTAGGCTAGGTTGACGCTGAGCAGCGCAGGCCATCGCTGGCGCAGCCGCTCCAGCAACCCTCTCCAGACCGACCGGGTCGTCGGCCTCCCAGGCGACCCACCCGGTTCATCACGGCGCGCCGCAGGCATCGCTAACGGCTCGTCCTGCATACCAGATAGAAGACACGAAAATGCATGTTGGCGTTCTCTCTCAACGGCGAAGCCGAGGCAGCTGACCCAAAACCACTGAAATCATATCACCGCGGTGACGAGGCCAGTATCCCCCATCCCGGCCCCACCTCGAAGGCCCTGCACATGGCACTGCTAGACTGTTCAGCGGCCGGTAACACGCCTGCCGGCTGCGTCTGTCACGAAGCGCGCGGGGGCCAGTACATCGTAATCGGCCTCGAAACCAGCGGCGAGCAGGGCTTCGCGGAGCGGCGATTCCAGCGCTGGCAGGCCATCGATATGTTGTATCAGCAGCCGTTTACGGCCGACTGAGGGCACCCGCGGCAAGGCTGCCAGCGCCAGCTCGAGCTCATTGCCTTCATCGCTGACGGCATCGGGGAAGCTCAGGATCTGCTTGCCGCTGGAGGCGACATAGACGATCGGCTTGCCGGCGACCAGGATCACCCAGGCGCCAGCAATGCGTTTCGGGCCGGGCTGCGCGGCCTCCGGCCAAGGCAGAAGCGCACCATAGGGGTTGGCCGGATCAGTCGCAGCAAGGACGCGGACATCGGCCTCTTCAAAGCCATCGAGCGGCGGCTCGTCGAGCCGGGCTGCGCGGAGGCGATCGATCGCCGCGGGCAGCGCGAACTGCGCACCGGACAGCCCTTCGATGAAGTAGCCGCGGCGCACCTGCCCAACCTCCTCCATCTGCTTCAGCACCTTGTAGAGCGGCCCGAAGCCACCCGGCAGATCTTCGGCCGTGACGGCCTCGCGGCTCAACACGCCGTAGCGTTCTAGCAGCATCCGCACCTGAATCAGCAGCCGCTCTGTCGTCTGCGCGGCAGCAGCGACAGCGGCAGTTGCCTTGGTTGTGCCCATGCACGCGCCCGTGCTCGTGCTCGTTTTCGTGCTATTGCCCGTGGTCGTGGCCGTGGCCGTGGTCGTGGCCGAACCCCTGGCCATGCTGAGGCTCGTAGCCGCAGAAGGATTGCCCGTTGATGGATCTACGCCGTCAAGATATTCGACCTCGACGCCATCGAGCAGCCAGATATCAGCGCCGGCGAGATCTCTAACCAATGACCAGCGACCGCCGGCGAGACCACCATCGACGGCATTGCCCCCCGAGAGTGCACCAGTGCCGAACCGCCCTCGCCTGCGCGGTCGCGGCGATTTGGTGCGCCTGGCGCCGAGCGAGCGCAGCGGCGCGAAGGTATCGTTGGTGATGCGACCGGCCCAGACCAGGTCCCACAATGCCGTCTCGAAGGCGTCTTGATCAGACCTCGATCCCAACGCCAGCCCGGCCCGCGCCGAGCCGGCTCGCTCCACCACCTGCTGCAGCTCGAACAGAAAGCAGGCACCGCGGCGGCTGAGGTGTGTCAGGATCAGGTCCGCAATGGCCGTCGTCGGATCGAGTGGCTGGGCTTGTTCAGCACCAAAACACAGATTGCCCATCGCTGCCGTGCCTTGGGCAGCGCCAACTCGCTTCGCTGCGAACGCAGCAGGTTCAGCAGCTTCTGCGGCCTTCGAGGCAGTGGGACCATTCAGTCCAGCGGATGTTGCCCGTTGCTTGCCATGTCGCCGATCGCGCTCGGACGAGGCCTCGCCAACGCCGAGCGCCAGCGCCGCATGCTCTGGGCGATAGATCGCGATGCGGCCGTCCTTGGGCCCCGCCGCACCCCGTCCAACCCAAAGGATCTGGCCACTGGCAGCGAGTAGATCGAGATCTTCACTGCGATAGCCCGGCACCCGCGCGGGCAGCAATACACGGTCGAGCTGGCGCCAGCTCAGGCTCAACCCTTCGAGTTGAATCAGCGCCTCCACCAGCCGCTCTGGCCCCCGGCGCCCCTCGCCGATCCCGTGCCAGGCCGGCAGGAAGCGGCCGAGTGTGGCGCCATCGACCGGTGCAACCTGATCGCGCGCCTGCGCCAGGGTGCGGCGACGCAGTTGGCGCATGACCTCGGCATCGCACCACTCGGGACCGGTGCCGCTGGGTCGGATCTCACCTTGAACCAGGGTGCCCTGGGTCTCGAGCAGCCTCAGCAGCGGCTCCAGCTGGGCCCCGCGCAGTCCAAATCGATGCGCGGGCTCGGCAGTAGTAAAGGGACCGTGGGCGCGTGCATAGCGGCGCAGCAGTTGCTCCATCGGCGTCTCGGTGAGGCCAATGAAGGCATCCGGCAGCCCGGCCGGTGGCACGCAGCCAAGCGCATCGCGGTAGAGCCCCGCATCCTCGGCCGCGATCCAGCGTGGCTCGCCCGCGATGCGCACTTGGGCAGCTCTGCGCTGATCCCGAAGTTGAGCGAGCCAGCTGGAGATGATTGAGTCGATTTCACTTGGCAACGCACGACAGCGCTCGCGAAGCTCAATCTCAGTCAAGTCACCGAGGCGGCGCAACAGATCATGCAATTGGTCGACATCGCGCGCACGCCGATCGGGTCCAGCGCCAGCGCCAGCATCGGCGCCAGGTTCGATATCACTCTCAGCGTCATCATGCGCTCGCCCCAGAGGCGCCAGATGCTGCAACTCGCGCTCCAAGGCTTCGAGCACCTTGGAGTTGATTAAGGCGCGCAGCTCAGCCTCACCGAGCAGCTCGGCGAGCAGACCACGATCAAGCGTCAGAGCTTGCGCGCGGCGCTCGGCGATCGGTGCGTCTTGCTCATAGATGTAGGCCGCCACATAGGCGAACACCAACGATCGCGCGAATGGCGAGGCGCTGCGGGTCTCCACCTCATGCACTCGGATGGCGCGCGAGCGAATGGCGCTCAAGACCTCCTTCAGACCGGGCAGATCAAACACATCGCTGAGCGTCTGACGATAGGTCTCGAGCACGATCGGGAAGGCCGGGTAGCGGCGCACCACCGCAAGCAGGTTCTGCGCCTTGAGCCGCTGCGCCCAGAGCGGCTGCCGGCCCTTGGCCGAGCGGCGGGGCAACAGCAAGGCGCGACCGGCGTTCTCGCGAAACAGGCTGGCGAACAGTGCGGTGTCGGCCAGCTGCTCGGTGACCCGATCCTCGATCTCGTCCGGATCGGGCAGCAGCTCGGTCAGATCGGGCAGTTCATCGCCATCGGCTAGGCGCAGCACGATGCCATCGTCGGTGTACATCACCTGGATCTCGAAGCCCTCGCGACGCTCGAGGCGCCACTGCAGCGCCATCGCCCAGGGGGCATGGATGCGCGCGCCGAAGGGGCTCAGGATGCAGATCCGCCAATCGCCCAACTCATCGCGGAAGCGCTCGACGACGATGGTGAGATCGCTCGGTACCTGCCCGGTCGCCTCGCGCTGATCCTGAATGTAGGCGGCGAGGTTTTCAGCGGCCATTGCATCCAATGGCGTGCGTTGGCGAATCCATTCCGCGGCCTGTGTTGGGGGCTGCGCCGCGACCTCACGGCAAAAGGCACCCACCGCCCGGCCTAGATCGACCGGCCGGCCTGGCCCATCACCGCGCCAGAACGGCAGCTTGCCCGGCTCGCCCGGCGCCGGCGAGACGATCACTCGATCGCGGCTGATCTCCTCGACCCGCCAGGTGCTGGCGCCGAGCAGGATGCACTCGCCGGCGCGGGTCTCGAACACCATCTCCTCATCCAGCTCGCCAATGCGCGGCCCCTCGGAGCCGAGATGCACCGCGTAGAGTCCGCGATCGGGGATGGTGCCGGCGTTGAGCCGGGTCACCATCGGTGCGCCCTTGCGCGGGCTGAGCAGATCGGTGCTGCGGTCCCAGACCAGCAGCGGGCGTAGATCGGCGAAGTCGCTCGACGGATAGCGCCCCGAGAGCATGTCCAGCACCGCCTCAAGCGCGGCGCGGCTCAGCTCGCGATAAGGCCCGGCGCGATTGACCAACGCCAGCAGCTCGTCGACGCTGCGCGGGGCCATCACGCAGTGCGCAACCAGTTGCTGCGCCAGCACATCGAGCGCATTGCGCGGCATCCGGAATGGCTCCAGCTCGCCCTTGAGCATGCGCCCGGCGATCACCGCGCATTCGAGCAGATCGCCGCGATACTTGGGGAAGATGCGCCCGGTGCTGACCTGCCCCACACCATGGCCAGCGCGGCCAACACGTTGCAGCCCGCGCGCCACCGAGCCAGGCGATTCGACCAGCAGCACCTGATCGACCCCGCCCATGTCGATGCCCATCTCCAGCGAGCTGGTGGCGACGATCGCCTTCAGGCTGCCGCGCTTGAGGCCCTCTTCGATCTCTGTACGCTGCTGATGGCTGACGCTGCCATGATGCGCGCGCACCAGCTCTGGCACGGGCGCAGTCGGCTCATTGATGCCGTCGAGCCAGTGCTTGTGAGCTGTTCGTCGAGATGTCGGGCTCGAGCCGTCGTCACGAGTCTCGTCGTCGTCGAGCCCACCCTGCTCTTCGTCAATACCTCGCTCCGCACGCTCGCGTGCTGACCTCTGAAGCGCAAGCGCGTCAAGCTCAGCGTCGAAACCAGCGAAAGCTTGCCCATCAGAATCGCAGTCCGGTTGCTGAAGCGAGTCGAAGCCCTCGTCTTCGTCGCCGTAACCGAAACCATCGCCATCGCCATCGCCATCGCCATCGGCATCGGCATCGGCATCGGCATCGGCATCGGCATCGGCATCGGCATCGG
>CAZEZH010000007.1:0-14910 GCA_964516305.1 uncultured Halochromatium sp.
CTGAGCCTGGCGCTGTCGTCGACCGCGCTGGTGATGCAGATGCTCTACGAGAAGGGCGAGATCGCCACCCCGCGCGGACAGACCGCCTTCGCGGTCCTGCTGATGCAGGATATCGCCGTGGTGCCGATGTTGGCGTTGCTGCCGCTAGCGGCCGCTTCCGGGGCGAGCCTGCCGGGACCGCCGTTGTGGGAGCAGTTGGGGCTGATCCTGCTGATGCTGGCGGCGGTCATCGTCTCCGGGCGCTATCTGGTGCCCTTGGTGCTGGATCTGCTGGCGCGGCAAGGCAATCGCGAGGCCTTCTTCCTGGTCACCCTGGCCTCGGTCTTCGTGGCCGCCTGGGCGATGAACCGTGCGGGCATGTCGATGGCACTGGGCGGCTTCCTGATGGGCATGATGCTCTCCGGCTCGCGCTACAGCGTCCAGATCCATGCCAGCATCGAGCCGCATAAGGGCCTGTTGATGAGCGTGTTCTTCGTCACCGTGGGCATGTCGCTGGATCTTGGCGTGTTGACGACGCAGCCGCTGCTCTATGGTCAGCATCTCTTGGTGTTGGTTGCGATCAAGGTGCTGCTCATCTTTGTGCTTGCGCTTGGCTTCTGCAGCACGCGCAGTGGTGCGATGCAGATCGCCTTCATGCTCGGGCAGGCCGGCGAGTTCGGCTTTATCCTGTTTGGCGCAGCGAAGATGCTTGGCATCATCGATCCCGACACCTTCACCATGGCGGTCGCGTTGATCTCGGGCAGCATGTTGGCCACGCCCTTGCTGGTGCGTCTCGGCGCCTTTCTGGCCGCTCGGTTTCCGAGCGCAGAGCCACGGGTTGATGAGCGCTTCCACTATGAGCCCTCGCAGGAGCAGGCACCGCAGGTGGTGATCGCCGGCTATGGGCGGGTGGGTCATACCATTGGCACGGTGCTGGCCAGCCATGGCATCCGCTTCGTTGCCTTCGATCAGGACCCCGGGCTGGTGGCACGCTGGCGCGCCGAGGGGCAGCCGGTGTTCTATGGCGACATTCGCAATCCGGCGCTGCTGGCCGCGGCCAAGGTGGAGCAGGCCAAGCTGGTGGTGCTGACCATTGATGATCCAGGCGCGAGTATCGAGGCAACCACGCTGGTCCGACACTATGCGCCAGAGATCATCATCGTCGCTCGTGCGCGCGATCTGACCGCCTGTGACGCCTTGTTTCGGGCAGGTGCCAGCCGCGCCTTCCCGGAGGCCGTTGAGGCCAGTCTGAGGCTGGCTGCAGAGACCCTGGATGGGCTTGGCATCACTGATGAGGATGCCGAGCAGGTGGTGCAGCAGGCGCGCGGTAAGGACTATGCGCTGGTGCGCTCGGAGATCACGGAGCAACCGCCGATGGCAGACCCAGCGCCGCCGAAGGGATGACCTTAATCTTAGCCTCGTCAGGCAACAGCCTCAGCAATGCGCGCGCGCACTCGGAGATCCGGGCCGATCTGGCGCAGATTGAGGAGCTCCAAAGGCACACGCTCGCTCATGCTGGCGAGTGGCTCGAGCTCGAACAATCCGCGAGCATCACTGCCCATCAGGTGCGGGGCCAGATAGAGTACCAGCTCATCGACCAGGCGCCGCTGTACCGCTGCACCGGCCAAGGTCGGGCCAGCCTCGATCAGCACTTCGTTGATCTCGCGCTCGGCCAGATAGCCCAGCAGGGCCTCAAGGTCGACCCGGCCTGTAGCGTCCGCAGGGCCAACCCAGACCTCGGCGCCCGCGGAGGTCATAGCCGCGACTCTGCGCGGATCTTGCACACAGGTCGCCACCAGCGTTGCACCCGGCAGCGATAAGACCTTCGCCGAGACCGGCAGGCGCAGCGCGCTATCGAGAATGACCCGCAGTGGCTGACGCACTGGCTCGCCCTCCTCCAGCGCAGGAATTGCCGAAGGTGGAAGCCTGACGTTGAGCGATGGATCATCGGCCAGTAGGGTGCCGATGCCGGTAACGATCGCCGAGGAGCGCGCGCGCAACCATTGCACATCGGCGCGCGCGGCCTCTGAGGTGATCCACCGACTCTCGCCATTAGCGAGTGCGGTACGACCATCGAGACTGGCCGCGAGCTTCAGGCGCACATAGGGCAATCCAAACCGCATGCGCTGATCGAAGCCAGGATTCAGCATCCGACAGGGTCCTTCGAGCACGCCGGTGACGACCTCGACCCCGGCTGCTCGCATGCGCTCGAGCCCGCGCCCCTGGACCAAGGGATTGGGGTCTTCCATGCCGACCACCACGCGGCTGACGCCAGCCTCGAGCAAGGCATCGGTGCAAGGCGGCGTACGACCTTGGTGGCAGCAGGGCTCGAGGGTGACATAGGCCGCAGCGCCCTGTGCCGCCTCGCCAGCGGCATCGATCGCCAGCCGCTCGGCATGCGGCTCCCCGGCACGTCGGTGCCATCCTTCGCCGATGATGCGCCCGTCCTTGATCAGCACGCAGCCAACGCGAGGATTAGGGTCGGTCGTATACAGCCCGCGCTCGGCGAGCTGCAGTGCACGCGCCATCAACGCGAGGTCATCGAGACCCTCAGCACTCATACTCAGGACTCCTTGTCGAGCGTATCGAGGAGATCGAGCTGGGCACGTCGCACCTCGGGCGCCGGATGGCGCTCGAGCCGCTCGATCTCCTCGCGAAACGCGGCCACATCCTCGAACTTCCGATAGACCGATGCGAAGCGGACATAGGCGACCTGATCGAGACCGCGCAGTTCCTCCATCACCAGCTCACCGATCTTGCGCGCGCTGATCTCGCCCTCAGCAGTGCCAAGGAGCTTGCGATTGATACGCGCAATGGCGGCCTCGACCTGCTCGGTACTGATCGGGCGTTTCTCAGCGGCCCGCATCAAACCGTTGCGCAGCTTGCGACCATCGAAGGGTACCCGGGTGCCATCGCGCTTGATCACGCGCGGGAGGTTCAGTTCAGCGGCCTCGTAGGTGGTGAAGCGCTCACCGCAGGCGCCGCAGCGACGCCGACGGCGAACCTGATCACCATCGCCAGAGAGCCGGGAATCCATCACCTTGGTGTCTTGCGCACCGCAGTAGGGACAGCGCATGCAGCCGTCTCTGCCTCAGGACCGGTGCTGGCGCCGGTGCCAGTGCAGGTGCCAGCGGCGGTTGCGCTCAGCGGTGCGCAAGCTCAACGGGCGTAGACCGGGAACCGCTTGCACAGCTCGAGCACCTTGGCCTTGGTCTGATCGATCATGGCCTGATCGCCGCGCGCGTCGATCAGATCGCACATCCAGCCGGCAAGATCACGCGCCTCATCGAGCCCGAAGCCGCGGGTGGTCATCGCTGGCGTACCGATACGGATGCCGCTGGTGACGAAGGGCGACTGCGGATCATTCGGCACCGCGTTCTTGTTGACGGTGATGTTGGCCGCACCGAGCCAGGCATCGACGTCCTTGCCGGTCAGCCCCTGCTCGATGAAGCTGACCAGGAAGAGATGGTCGTCGGTGCCGCCGGAGACCACATCGTAGCCGCGCGCGAGGAAGGTCTCGGCCATGGCCTGGGCGTTGAGGATGACCTGCTTCTGGTAGTCCTTGAACTCAGGCTCCAAAGCCTCCTTGAAGGCAACGGCCTTGGCGGCGATGACGTGCATCAGCGGACCGCCCTGGGTGCCCGGAAAGACCAGCGAGTTGAACTTCTTCTCCAACTCGGGGTTGGACTTGGCCAGGATCAGACCACCACGCGGACCACGCAGGGTCTTGTGCGTGGTGGTGGTGACCACATCGGCGATCTGCACCGGGCTCGGATAGACGTCACCGGCGACCAGCCCGGCGATGTGGGCCATATCCACCAGGAAATAGGCCCCGACCTTGTCGGCGATGTCGCGGAAGCGCTGCCAGTCGATGACGCGCGAGTAGGCCGAGAAGCCGGCGATGATCATCTTCGGCTTGTGCTCGCGAGCGAGCGATTCGACCTGGGCGTAATCGATCTCGCCGGTGGCCGGGTCGAGCCCGTACTGCACGGCGTTATAGAGCTTGCCGGAGAAATTGGGCTTGGCGCCGTGGGTCAGATGGCCGCCGTGGGCCAGGCTCATGCCCAGCACGGTGTCGCCCGGTTGGCACAGGGCCATGAACACTGCGGCATTGGCCTGCGAGCCGGAATGTGGCTGCACGTTGGCGTAATCGGCACCGAACAGGGCCTTGGCACGCTCGATCGCGAGCCGTTCAGCAACGTCGACGAACTCACAGCCGCCATAGTAGCGCTTGGCTGGGTAGCCTTCAGCGTACTTGTTGGTCATCACCGAGCCCTGTGCCTCCATGACACGCGGACTGGTGTAGTTCTCAGACGCGATCAGCTCGACATGTTCTTCTTGGCGGCGCTCCTCGTCGCGGATGGCCTGTGCGAGCTCGTCATCGTAGTCGGTGATCTGCATGCTGGCGTCGAACATAGGAACACTCCAAAAGTCAAAAGCCGATCAGTATAACGCGGTTCTGATTATCTTTCAGATCCGATGCCGATCGGGCTGCCAGGCGGCTTCGAGCTGTTTGAGCACATCGCGACGGCTGATGATGCCGATGAGACGACCCTGCTCCATCACCGGTAGGCGGCGGAAGTGGCTGGTCGCAAACAGCTCGGCCACCTCGGTGATCGGCGTGTTGGCATCCACAGTGACCACCGATGGCGTCATGAAGTTCTCGACACGACCGCCATCTTCACTGTGATAGCCAGCACCGAGCGCGATCTGCATACAGTCACGCTCGGTGAGCATGCCGATCAGATTACCGATCTGGTCGACCACTGGGGCGCCGGAGAGACGCTGCTCGACCAGGATGCGCAGCGCTTCGAGCACATCCATATCGGGCGTCAGGGTCACTGGCGCGCGCGACATGGCGGTTTTGGCGGTCTTGCTCTCTTTCATGATGACCTCCTCCTAGCGAAGCCTCGGGTTGCTTGGGCGATCACTTGAGCGATTGCTCATCAATGTGAGTCTAGTCTAGCGAGGCACGGTCAGAGCGACTCGGGCAGGTTTCCCCGCGCTGGCAGGCACCGCCGCAATCGGAGCTGAGGCCAGGGATCTGATTGAGCCCGCCGCAGCTGCCCTTAAGCGCAGCACGACCATTGAGCACGCCGAGCGCCAGACCAAGGAAGGCGAGCGAGAAGACCAGCAGCGTGAAAGCAAACTCAAGCATGGTTGAACCTATACACCGCAGATGACGCAGATGCGCGCAGATGAAAGGAGAGCTTCACTAACCGCCGAAATCGTCGAGCAGGATGTTGTCGTCCTCGACACCCAGGCTGTGCAGCATACCAATCACCGCCGCCGTCATCATCGGCGGGCCACACATGTAGAACTCACAATCCTCAGGCGCCGGGTGGTCCTTCAGGTAGCGCTCGTAGAGGACGCTGTGGATGAAGCCGATCTCTCCTTGCCACTCATCCTCGGGCTGTGGTGATGAAAGGGCGATGTGCCAGCTAAAGTTCTCGTGCTCACGCGCGAGTGCGTCGAAATCCTCTTGGTAGAAGATCTCGCGCTTGCTGCGCGCGCCATACCAGAAGGAGATCTTGCGCTGAGTGTTCAGGCGCTTGAGCTGATCGAAGATGTGGCTGCGCATCGGCGCCATGCCCGCCCCACCGCCAACAAAGATCATCTCGGCATTGGTCTCCTTGGCGAAGAACTCACCGAAGGGGCCAGAGATGGTCACCTCGTCGTCGGGCTTGAGGCCGAAGATGTAGCTCGACATGATGCCGGGCGGCACATCGGGATGGTCCGGCGGCGGGGTGGCGATGCGCACGTTGAGCATGATGATGCCCGCCTCGCCCGGATAATTGGCCATCGAATAGGCCCGCATAACCGGCTGCTTGGTACCGGCCTTGAACTTCCAGAGATCGTATTGATCCCAGTCGGCGCGCAGATGCTCGGGGATCTCGATGTCGGCATAGTCGAGCTGGTAGGGCGGGCATTCGATCTGGATATACCCCCCGGCGCGAAAGGCGACATCCTCCCCCGGCGGCAGCTCCAGGATCAGCTCCTTGATGAAGGTCGAGACGCTGCGATTGGAGCGCACCCGACAGGTCCAGCGTCGCACGCCGAAGACCTCGCGCGGCACCTCGATGCGCAGGTCCTCTTTGACCGCGACCTGGCAGGCAAGCCGGTAGCCCTCGCCGGCCTCGCGGCGGTTGATCAGGCTGGCCTCGGTCGGCAGCAGCTTGCCGCCGCCCTCGAGCACCTTGACCCGGCACTGACCGCAGGTACCCCCGCCGCCGCAGGCCGAGGGCACAAAGATCTCGGCATCGGCCAGCGCCCCAAGCAGCTTGCGCCCGGCCGTGGTGACCATGTCGCGCTCTTCGTTGATGTCGATATGGACATCACCGCTGGGCACCAGCAGGCGCCGCGCGTTGAGGATGACGAACACCAGCGCCAACACCACGCCGGTGAAGACCAGGATGCCGAAGGTGAGATCAAGCACGCGACGCCTCCTGACAGCCGATCACAACTGAATCCCCGAGAACGACATGAAGGCCATCGCCATCAGCCCGGTGGTGATGAAGGTGATGCCAAGCCCCTGCAGCCCGTCCGGCACATCGCTGTACTTGAGCTTCTCGCGGATGCCGGCCAGCAGCACCAGCGCCAGCGCCCAGCCGAAGCCGCTGCCGAAGCCATAGACGGTACTCTCGCCCAAGTTATAGCCACGCTCGACCATGAATAGCGAGCCGCCGAGGATGGCGCAGTTGACGGTGATCAGCGGCAGGAAGATGCCGAGCGCCTGATAGAGCGCCGGGAAGTAGCGATCGAGCAGCATCTCGAGGATCTGCACCATGGCGGCGATGACGCCAATATAGGTGATCAGCCCGAGGAACGAGAGATCCAGCTCGGGCAGCCCAAGCCAGGCCAGGGCACCCTCCTGCAGCAGGTACTGGTTGATCAGGCTGTTGACGGGCACGGTGATGGTCTGCACGACGATCACCGCGATACCCAGCCCGATCGCGGTCTCGATCCGCTTCGAGACGGCAAGGAAGGTGCACATGCCGAGGAAGAAGGCCAGCGCCAGGTTCTCGACGAAGACCGCCTTGAACAGCAGCGACAGATAATGCTCCATCAGTCTCGACCTCCTTGCCCAAATCCGTCCATCCATTCTTGCCTAAGCCGAACTCGCCGGCGCCTGGCCCAGGCAGCGAAGCGCTGCTGGATCAGGGCTCGGAGCGCATGGCCAGGGGGCGGGATCGGCGTCGTGCTCAGCATCACACTCATAGCGATTCCGTCCGGTGCACAACGTTGATCCGGTATTCAGGCTTCTCGAGCTGGGCCGGCTTCCAGCTGCGAATGGCCCAGATCATCAGCCCGATGATGAAGAAGGCGCCGGGCGCAAGCAGCATCAGGCCGTTGGGCTCGTACCAGCCGCCCTCCTTCACCAGCGGCAGGATCTGCACATCGAGCAGGCTGCCGGAGCCGAACAATTCGCGAATCGCGGCGACGCTGATCAAAATGACGCTGTAGCCGAGGCCATGGCCAAGGGCATCGAGGAAGCTCGGCCAGGGCGGATTCTTAGAGGCGAAGGCCTCGGCGCGACCGAGCACGATGCAGTTGGTGATGATCAGCCCGACGAAGACCGAGAGCTGCTTGGAGAGCTCATAGGCGAAGGCCTGCAGCACCTGATCGACCAGGATCACCAGCGAGGCGATGATGGTCATCTGGATGATGATGCGGATGCTCGACGGCATGTGATGCCGGATCAGGCTGATGATAACGCTGGCGCCAACGATCACTGCCGTCAGCGCGATGCTCATGGTGATCGCCGGTGCCAACTTGGTGGTCACCGCCAAGGCCGAGCAGATGCCGAGGATCTGCAGGGTGATCGGGTTGTTGTCGACGATCGGCTCGAGCAGGAGCCGGGCGGATTGGGTGGCCATGCTGCGTATCCCCCTGTTCGGCTCGGCTGTCAGCCGCTGTTGTCGTCGCTGAGTCGGGCCAGGAAGGGGCCATAGCCCCGCTCGCCGAGCCAAAAGCGCATCAGGTTGGTGACCCCATTGCTGGTGAGCGTGGCGCCGGAGAGCCCATCGACACGGTGCTCGGCGTCGGGCCCATCAGGATCGACGCTACCCTTGACGACCTCGATCACCGGCTCGCTGGACTCATTGATGAGCACCTTGCCGGGCCATTCAGAGAGCCAACTTGCACCGGCGACCTCGCTGCCGAGGCCGGCCGTCTCACGTTGCTCGTAGAAGGTCAGCGCCTTGGCGGTGCGCCCGTCGGGCGCCAGCGCCAGCAACCCATGCATGGTCGACCAAAGCCCAGCGCCATAGACCGGCAGGATGATGGTCTCGAGCTGCCCATTCTCACGCAGCAGATAGACCGGCATCCGATCAGGTCGGCGCTTGATACCAGCGGGGTCGGACTCATCGAGCGCGGTGCTCTTGGCTGGGTCCTTGGCCGCATCGCGATAGGAGTAGGTCAGCGGGTCGGCGTCATCGACGAACTCCCCCGTCTCGAGATTGACCAGGCGCTGTTCGATTTGGGCAAAGGCCTCGTCCAGACTGAGATCAGCCGTCTCGAGGCCGGCGACCTTAACCACCTCCGACTTGAGCGCGCGCGCGGCATTGCGCTCCTGCAGCGGGCGCAGACTCACTGCAGTCGCCGAAACCACCACTGAACAGGCCAGGCAGAGCACCAGCGCCACTGCCAGGGTCTTACGCGGGTCCTCGTTCGGCAGCCGAAACACCGCCTTCACGGGGCCTAGCAGGCCGCCAGCGCGCATTGATTGGGCATGCGGCTGCGATTCAGCTGACATGGCGCCGAGCCCTCCTACGGATGTTGGCCTGGACCACGAACCAGTCGATCAGCGGTGCAAACAGATTGGCGAACAGGATCGCCAGCATCACGCCCTCCGGATAGGCCGGATTCAGCACCCGAATCAGCACCGTCATGAAGCCGATCAAAGCGCCGTAGAACCATTTGCCGGTCTCGGTCATTGAGGCCGAGACTGGGTCGGTGGCCATGAACACCAGACCGAAGGCGAGCCCACCGAGCACCAGGTGCCAATGCCAGGGCACCGCGAAGCCAGGATTGGTGTCGCTGCCGATACCATTGAATATCAGCGCAGTGGCGATGACGCCGATCAGCACCCCGGCCATGATGCGCCATGAAGCAACACCGGTGTAGAGCAGGAAGATCGCGCCAACGATGATCAGCAGGGTCGAGGTCGAGCCGATAGACCCTTGTACCGTGCCAAAGAAGGCGTTCCACCAGGTGATACCGGTGGCCTGGATCGCCGTCACCCCACCCTCAGCGGCGAGCATCAAGGGTGTGGCGCCGCTGAAGCCGTCGACCGCGGTCCAGACCGCATCGCCGGAGATCTGGCTTGGATAGGCGAAGAACAGGAACGCACGGCCAGTCAACGCCGGATTGAGGAAGTTCTTTCCGGTGCCGCCGAAGACCTCCTTGCCGATAACCGTACCGAACGAGATGCCGAGCGCAACCTGCCAGAGCGGGATATCGGGCGGCAGGGTCAGCGCGAACAGGATCGAGGTGACGAAGAAGCCCTCGTTGACCTCGTGGTTGCGCACGGTCGCGAACAGGATCTCCCAGAAGCCGCCAGCGGCCATGGTGACGATGTAGATCGGCAGGAAGTAGACCGCGCCATGCCAGAAATTGTCCCAGAGGCTATCGGCGTTGTTGCCACCGGCGCCGAGCAGCCAGAGCATCCCGCCGCGCCAGCCCTCCACCTGATCGACGCCCATCGCCGCCATGGCACTGTTGGCCTGCAGGCCGATGTTGATCATGCCGAAGAGCGCGGCGGGCAGAACCGCGATCCAGACGAAGATCATCACGCGCTTCAGATCGATACCATCGCGCAGATGCGGCGTGCCGGCAGTGACTGTCGACGGCGTGTAGAGGAAGGTGTCGACCAGCTCGAACAGGGCGCCGAAGCGCTCGTAGCGACCGCCGGGCAGGAAGTGGCGCTCCTGGCGATCAAGGTATTTGCGCAGGGCCTTGATCATGCCTGCCCCCGGAGCGGGTCTGGATGCTCGGCGGAGCGCTCGGTCGGTGGGGCGAGATTGAGCATCGGATCAATGATTCTCATGCCAGATCTTATTCAGGTTACGCCGCAGCACCGGCCCGAAATCATGCTTGCCGCAGTCGACGAAGCTGCACAGCGCCAGGTCTTCTTCGTCCAACTCGAGCGCGCCGAGCTTCTCGGCGGTCTCGATATCATCGACTAGCAACGCCCGTAGCAGCTGCGTTGGCAGCAGATCAAGCGGCATCACCCGTTCATAGGCACCGATCGGGACCATCGCGCGTGGACTGCCGTGCTGCGAGGTGCCGAGCGCCAGCGTCTCGCCCTTGGCGCGTCCTGACCAGAACAGATTCAAGGCCGAGTAACGCCCTCGCCCGGGCTTGAGCCAACCGAACCATTCGCGCTCGCGATCCTCGGCCAGAACCGTGATCTGATTGTGGAAGCGCCCCAGGAAGGCACTGGTGCCGACCGCGTGCCGACCGCTGAGCACCGAGCCGGAGATTACCCGTGCCTCATGGCGACCGCTCAGCTCGCCCTGGACCAGATCATTGGTGCTGGCGCCAAGACGCGTGCGGATCAGGCGTGGCTCGGCGACCATTGGTCCTGCCAACGAGATGATCCGAGTCGGGTCGATGCGCCCAGTACGAAACAGCCGGCCGATCGCAATCACGTCTTGATAGCCGATGGTCCAGACGGTGCGCTCCAGGCTGACCGGCATCAGACAATGGATATGCGTACCGGCCAGACCGGCCGGATGCGGTCCGGCAAACTCGGCGACTTGGAAGCCAGAGGCTTGGGGAATGGGCAAGTCCACATTCGGGCGCTGACAGCAGTAGCAGGGTCCATCGGTGAGTTTGCTGATCACGCGCAGGCCATCGGCGAAGGCATCGCCAGCGTCGTCGATGACGAGTTTGGGGTCAGGGGCGAGCGGATGGCTGTCGATGGCTGTAACGAAAAGCGCCGCCGGGCTGCTATCCGGCGGCGGGATCATGCTGAATGGGCGCATGCGAAAGCCGAGCCAGGCGCCGGCCGCGAGCAGGTTATCGCGCACCTGGTCGCGGTTCAGGCCATCAAGTTCGTTGGCCGCGTAAGCGTTGAAGGTTTCCTGCTCGGCGGACGGCGGCAGCAGATCGTCGCCATCGCGCGGCTGATCGAGCCGGATAACGATGCTCTCGAGCACGCGCCGCGGCCCGCGATGGATCGCCTCCACCACGCCGCTGGCCGGGGCCGTTGCGGCGACCTCGCGATAGGCCTTGCGGCGCGAGATTGGCTGGCCGAGACGGACGCGATCGCCGATCTCGATCTCGAGCGACGGCAGGCGCTTGACGCCAAGGTAATCGTAGCCGATGTGAGCGACGCGGCTTACGACCAGACTGGCGTCGATCTCAGCGCTCGGCGCACCCGCGAGTGGGATATCGAGACCCCTTTTGAACCGAAAGCGCCGGCGGTTATCGCTCACGGCGCCCTTGGCTACAGGCTTTGGAATGACAACCACGAAGATCGCACCGCCTTCAACGAGATCTTGACCAATGGCCTATACGATCCCTTGATGAACTCCGAGCGTCAAGGACTAGCGCGCAATCATAAAAATCTGAGCCGAATGCTCAAGGGTCAGAGTGCTTTGATAGGCTTCACGGATGTCAGCCCCGCGGGCGTACACAGCCTCACCGGCGATGATGCAGAGGGGATGCTTCGCCAAGGCCTCGGCCAGCTTCACTGCTCGTTGAGCTTCAGGCTCTTCAGGTTCCAGGCTGAGCACCGGAACCCTGACGAGCCGGCGTGCCCCTTCAGCGTCGGCTGGCACGAAGTCCCGACCAGAAAGGCTCAGGGCGATCGAATAGGGCCCACGCGAGTGCAGCACTGCGCCGGTCTCGGGCTGCTGCAGATAGAGCTGGCGATGGACCCGCGTGTCTGGCAAGGCCTCTGCAGTCAGGGACGCATCGACCGCACAGGCGATCAGATCGGCGGCCGCATCGAGATCGCGCTCGGCGCTGCTCGGGGTGATCCAGAAGCACTGACCTTGGCGGACCGAGGCGCTAGCGAGTGCGGCATCATGATAGCCATCAGCGCGCAAGTGCTGCAGCGTTTGGATCAAGTTTAAACGCGGGTCATCAGCTGGCGCTTTGGCGCTGGCGCGCACTAGGCCGCCGATGAAGTCCGCCAAGGCCTCCGGATCGCTGAGCGGCAAGACCGGCGGATGCGGCTTGACTGGGGGTGGGTCATCGCTGACCACAGCGACGATAGCCTCGTCTTCAGGATAGAGCGGCGTCTTGCCGGTGGCGGCACGAAACACCTCGATCTTCGGCACCGCGGCGGAGCGGAAGCCCTCGATGAGTAGCAGATCCAGGCTGTTGGCATCAAAGCGCGCGCGCAGTGCATCCAGCCCAGCCGGATGGTCTTCGGCGCGCTCATTGCTGCGACTGAGCAACGCCCAATGCTCGCCGGAGACCAGCATCACCTGGCGCGCACCGGCCGCAGCGACCTCGTAGCTATCCTTGCCGGGCCGATCGAGCGCGAAGCCGTGATGGGCATGCTTGAGATAGCCAATCCGCAGCCCGCGCTGACGCAGCATGGGCACCAGTTTGCGTAACAGGGTGGTCTTGCCGCTGCCGCTTGGCGCCACGAATCCGACGGCCGGGATCTGTTCTGGACCCATGAAGGTGGTTCTCTTTCAGCTGCTCAGGTCGCGAATCGGCGTGCTCGCCTTGGACATTCTAGCCGAGAGGGGGCAGAATCTGTGGCTTACTCGGTGTGCCTTGCCGGCGAATCCAACGCCGTCCTGCTTCCTGTGATGCCATTGCTCCCTCTGCAGCGATGGGGATGCGTGATGAAGCTCTGAGCCCTGCGCACCGCACTCTGGACTCAACACCTTAATTAACTGTTCCCATGCTGGTCTTCCCAATCGGGTCTGGCCAACGTGGCTCAACGACATAGGATCGAGATGGCGCAATACATCTACACCATGAACCGCGTCGGCAAGATCGTGCCACCGAAACGCGTGATCCTGCGCGACATCTCCCTGTCGTTCTTCCCCGGCGCCAAGATCGGCGTGCTCGGTCTCAACGGCGCGGGTAAGTCCACGCTGCTGCGCATCATGGCCGGTCTCGATACCGAGATCGAGGGCGAGGCGCGGCCGCAGCCCGGGATCAACATCGGCTATCTGTCGCAGGAGCCGCAGCTTGATGAATCCAAGGATGTGCGCGGCAACGTCGAGGAAGCGGTCGCGCCGATCAAGCAGGCGCTCGAGCGGCTGGACGCGGTCTATGCCGCCTATGCCGAGGAAGACGCCGATTTCGACACACTGGCCAAGGAGCAGGCGGAGCTGGAAGACCTGATCGAGGCCACCGACGGCCATAACCTGGATCGGACCCTGGATCAGGCCGCCGATGCATTGCGGCTGCCGCCCTGGGACGCGGAGGTGAGCAAGCTCTCCGGCGGCGAGCGCCGGCGCGTCGCGCTCTGCCGCTTGTTGCTGTCGAAGCCGGATATGCTGCTGCTCGACGAGCCGACCAACCACCTGGATGCCGAGTCGGTCGCCTGGCTCGAGCGCTTCCTCAAGGACTACAACGGCACCGTGGTCGCGGTGACCCATGATCGCTATTTCTTGGACAACGTCGCCGGTTGGATTCTCGAGCTGGATCGTGGTCACGGCATCCCCTGGCAGGGCAACTACTCGAGCTGGCTGGAGCAGAAGGAGAAGCGCCTGGAGCAGGAGGAGAAGTCCGAGCAGGCCCGCATCAAGGCGATGAAGCACGAGCTGGAATGGGTGCGCACCAATCCCAAGGGCCGGCAGTCGAAGAGCAAGGCCCGTCTGGCGCGCTTCGAGGAGCTGCAATCGCAGGAATTCCAGAGCCGCAACGAGACCAACGAGATCTACATCCCGCCGGGCCCGCGCCTCGGCGATCTGGTGATCGAGGCCAACGGGCTGCGCAAGGGCTACGGCGATCGGCTGCTCTACGACGATCTCTCGTTCAACCTGCCCAAGGGTGGCATCGTCGGCGTGATCGGCCCGAACGGCGCCGGCAAGACCACGATGTTCCGCATCATCACCGGCCAGGAGCAACCCGACGACGGCGAGATGCGCGTCGGCGAGACGGTCGAGATCGCCTATGTCGATCAGAGCCGTGATGCGCTCGACGGTAAGAAGACGGTCTGGGAGGAGATCTCAGACGGTCAGGACATCCTGGTCGTCGGCAAATTCGAGATGCCCTCGCGCGCCTATGTGAGCCGGTTCAACTTCCGGGGCTCGGATCAGCAGAAGCGCATCGGTGACCTCTCCGGCGGTGAGCGCAACCGGGTGCATCTGGCCAAGCTGCTGAAGAGCGGCGGCAACCTGCTGCTGCTTGACGAGCCGACCAACGATCTTGACGTGGAAACCCTACGCGCGCTGGAAGAGGCGGTGCTGAACTTCCCCGGCTGCGTGGTGGTGATCAGCCATGATCGCTGGTTCTTAGATCGCATCGCGACCCATATCCTCGCCTTTGAGGGCGACTCCAAGGTGACCTGGTTCGAGGGCAACTATGCCGACTATGAGGAAGATCGTCATCGCCGGCTGGGCACCGAGGCCGATCAGCCGCATCGCATCCGTTATCGGCCGTTGACCGCATGAGGCGTGGCTTGTGGCGGAAACGCCGCGCTGAAGAACGCTAGTGCCCTTCCCCGATGCCCGAGCCGCTCAAAATCCACGCGATCCTCGGTGAGGACGACTGAGGATCGCGTGAGAATCCTGTGAGCCTTTTAGAAGCCTGCTAGTCTTATGGAACGGAAAGTCTCGCCCACAGAGGTGATCTGATGCGGCATCTGTTACCTTTTTGTTGTGCGTCAGCGCTGTTCGTCACCAGCCTGGATGCCTTGGCGGTCGAGACCGCGCCGCGCATCTCAGACCGCGAGATCATCGAGGCCCTCACTCGACTGGAGGCTGGCCAAGCGAGCTTGGAGCAGCGATTGAC
>CAZEZH010000007.1:15010-51882 GCA_964516305.1 uncultured Halochromatium sp.
GAGCAAACGATGGATCAGCGCTTTGCCGCCGTCGAGAAGCGCCTCGATGATCTCTTCGCGATGATGCTGACCATGTTCTCTGCGCTGGTGCTGCTGATCGTCTCGCTGTTTGGCTACATCGTTTGGGACCGTCGCACGGCGCTGCGGCCGCTCGAATCTCGCCTCGCCAGGCTAGAGCAGGATCTGGAGCGCGACCTGCAGCTACGCCATGAAGAAGGCTCATTGCTGACTCGCTTGCTGAAGGCGCTGCGCGAGTTGGCTCGCGAGGATGAAAGGCTCGCCAATGTGCTGCGCAGCTTTTCAGTGCTCTAATCAGCACAGCGAACGACCATAGCCTGGCGCCACCCCAGACAATGAATCGCGTGAGATTCAAATTAACGGTGGGCCGCCGCCGCTTCGCCATCGCCGCTTGTGCACAGATGCCAAGCAGTCAGATCACGGCCTGTGACAGCCTGAATCGCCTTGCTGACTGATGAGCGCCAACCTCGAGCAACTCCTGTCCCGCATCGACGCCCTACTCGACCGCGTCGAGCCCTGGCTGCCGGCGCCGACCGCGACCGACTGGACGGCGGTCGCCTGGCGCTGGCGCAAGGATGGCGCCCAGGGAGCGCGAGGCAGGGGCTGGCTGGAGCCGATCCGCCGGCCGCATCAGTTGCGGCTCGAAGATCTGCTCGGTATCGACGCACAGCGCGCTGAGATCGACCGCAACACGCGGCAGTTCCTCGCCGGCGCCGGCGCCAACAATGTGCTGCTCTCAGGCTCGCGCGGCACCGGCAAGTCGTCGCTGATCAAGGCACTGCTCACTACCTATCAAGACCAAGGCCTGCGGCTGATCGAGGTCGACAAGGATGATCTGATCGATCTACCACGGATCATCGAGCAGATCGCCGAGCGCCCGGAGCGCTTCATCCTGTTCTGCGATGACCTCTCGTTCGAGGCCTCGGAATCGAGCTACAAGGCGCTGAAGGCGGCGCTGGATGGCTCCCTGAGCGCCCCGCCCGAGAACCTGTTGATCTATGCCACCTCCAACCGCCGCCATCTGCTGCCCGAGTACCAGCGCGAGAACCAGGACGCCCGGATGATCGACGGCGAGATCCATCTGGGCGAGGGTGTTGAGGAGAAGATCTCGCTCTCGGACCGTTTCGGCATCTGGCTCTCGTTCTATCCATTCAGCCAGGAGCAATACCTGGAGGTGGTGCACCACTGGCTCGAGCAGCTCGGCGCCGGCGAGCTGGCAGTGGGGGCAGATCCGGGGTCAGGTTCAGCACCAACTCCCGGTGCCGCCGACACCGAGCGCGCCGCATTGCAATGGGCACTGCGCCGCGGCTCCCGCAGCGGCCGTACTGCCTGGCAATTCGCCCGCGACTGGGCCGGGCGCAGCGCAAGACACGCGCCGGTCTGAACCGGCATTGCCGCGGAACTGCAGATTACTGAGCGTTGACTTGCACCCCGTGATCGGCGAGCCACTGGACGTCGAGTTCCCAATCGACACGCTCTACGCCCGGCTGCGAGAGCACCAGCCCCTGGGTTCGCTTCTGATGATCGATCAGGCCCTGCTGCGCCTCGAGCATCTTGGGATCATCTTGCTCCAGCCCGGCGAGCTCAGGATGGATCACCTCGAGAAAGCGCATTGCCGGGACCTGGAAGTTCCGCGGGGTCGAGATGGTCGCAACCCCATCCTCGAAACGCTTGACACGGAACTGGTACGGATAGTCGGCAAGCTCGGCGTCCGCATCCAGCACCTCGTTGATCTCCCAAACATCGGGCTGCCAGATCGAGTTGATCCACCAAGCGAGGAGGACCACTACGACGACTCCCAGAACAATGCTGTAATTGCGCGTAAACTTGTCCATCGATTCTTCACCCTATTTGGTTCTGTTAGCTGGAGCTGGCAACGATCTCGATCCGCCTTACAGGCCAGGTCGCTTATCGGACTGTTCAGTAGGGTCTCGCAAACAGGAATCGTTCTCCATGAAAATAGTCAAGTATTACTAAAGGCTTCCCGACATGAAGCAGGAAACGATTAACAAGACCGTGCTGTTGGCCTTGGTTGCCATCATCTCGTTGCTGTTCCTAACCATGATCCAGCAGTTTCTGGTGGCGATTTTCATGGCCGCGGTCTTCGCAGCGATGACGCATCCCGTCTATGCCAAGCTCACGGAGTGGCTTGGTGGCCGGCGCTATCTGGCCTCGCTGATCAGTCTGTTATTGCTGTTGATCGTGGTGCTGATCCCGATCGTGATCTTGACCATGGTCTTTATCGGCCAGGCTGTCAACGTGAGCCAATCGCTCACGCCCATCATTGTCAATTTCCTCAAGGAGCCAGGAAGCTTCCAAGACGTGTTGGAAAAGCTGCCTTTCTATGAGGAATTGATCCCTTACGAGGATCAGGTCACGACTCAGATCGCCGGCGCGGTCGAGGCGCTCGGTAAGATCCTCGTCAGCCAGATCTCGACCATCGCGTTTGGGACGGTGCAGTTCCTCTTCATCACCATCGTCTTTTTCTACACCTTATTCTTCTTCTTGATTGACGGCAGTAAGGTCGTGCATACGGTGCTCTACTACCTGCCGCTTCGCGATCACGACGAGCGCCTGATGTTGCACAAGTTCACCTCGGTGACCCAGGCCATGGTGGTCGGAACCCTGCTCATCGGCATCCTGCAGGGTGCACTCGCGGGGATCGCGTTCGCGATCGCGGGGGTCTCGAACGCGGTCTTCTGGGGCATTGTGATGGCCGTGCTCTCGATTATCCCAGGGATCGGCTCGGCACTGGTCTGGGTGCCAGCCTCGATCGTGCTCATCGCTCAAGGCTCCCTTGGTGCCGGGATCGGACTCATAGTGTTCTGCGTACTGGTCGTCGGCAGCATCGACAACCTGCTGCGCCCGGTGCTAGTGGGTAAGCACACCGACATGCACGAACTGATGATCTTCTTCGGCACCTTGGGCGGACTGTTTATGTTCGGCATGGCCGGGCTCCTGATCGGCCCGCTCATCGCCTCACTGTTCATCACCATCTGGGAGATCTATGGCGAGGCCTTCAAGGACAGCCTGCCCGCCGTACATATCGATGCCGATGCGAGACCTGCGCGGCAACAACCAGCGCAAGGGCGATCCTCGCAAGAAAATTCAGCGCAATGGAACCCTGCACAGCCATCGGCAGCCATGGCGGTCAATAACGACACCGAAGAAGCCCGCTCACCCGAGGCCATCCGTGACACCGAGAGGCATGGCCATAGCGGCGCCGAAGAGACGGCTAGACCATCCGATGACCCTGCTCCCGATGACCCCACTGCGGCACCTAAGACGAACTCCTGATGAGCCAATATGTCTTCAGGCGCCGCTTGCCGCGAGGGCCTGTGGTCCGTGGTGACACGAAGCCAACAGGCACCACTGATGCAAGGGTCAGAGCATACCGAGGCTGAGCTTGGCCTCATCGGACATGGTGTCTGGGCTCCATGGCGGGTCCCAGACCAGTTCAACGGCAACCTCGCCAACGCCGTCAACCGTCTTCACCGCATCCTTGACCATCACCGGCATCATGCCAGCGACTGGACAAGCCGGTGCCGTCAGGGTCATATCAACATCGACATCCCCATTGTCAGCGATATCGATCTTATAGATCAGACCGAGGTCGTAGATGTTGACCGGGATCTCCGGATCATGGACCTGACGCATCGCGGCAATGATCGGCTCGCGCAGCGACTCGGGATCATCCAGTGCCTGTGCCGTGGCGTCGTCGCCCATCGCGGCGGCCTCGGCTGCAATCAGGTCGTCTCGATCGACCCGTCCACGATCATCCGAGCCGAAGCCGGCGAATCTGGCTAACCTGTTCATCAGAGTGTTACCTCGATTGCAAAGGACTATGTCCGCAATTAATCGATCGGCGCCTGCTCGAGCCGCACACCGACCTGCTCGGTGACGTAGTCTCGCAGGGCCTCGGGTCCGAGCGCATCGATGATCTCAACGGCAAAACCGAGGCAGAGCATGCGCCGGGCTAGCGACGCCGAGATCCCGCGCGAACGCAGGTAGAACAGCGCCTCAGGCTCGATCTGACCTACCGTGGTCCCGTGACTGCATTTGACGTCATCGGCGTAGATCTCGAGCTGTGGCTTGGTATCGACCTCGGCATTGGCTGACAGGATCAGGTTGCGATTGGACATGTCGGCATCGGTCTTCTGGGCATCGCGTGCCACATAGACCAAGCCGTCGAAGACCGCCCTGCCCTTGCCGTAGAGAATACCCTTGAACCGCTCGCGGCTTTTGCAATTCGGCAGACCGTGACGGACGTCCATGTGATAGTCGATCAGCTGTTTGTCGCCAGCCAGGTAGAGCCCCTGCAGATCACACTCGGCATGCTCGCCGCTGAAGCGGGTCACCAGATCGGTGCGCGCCCAGGTACCGCCGAGACCGATATTGACGCCTGCATAGCGGCTGTTAGCGTCCTGACTCAGATAGAGACCGGTGATATGGAAGGCGTTCGGGCTTTCTTGCTGCACCCGGGCATGCTTGAGCAGGGCATCGCGGCCGAGCGCAACCTCAAGGACCGAGTTCGTGCAATACAGGGCATCGCCAAGGCTGACATAACGCTCAATGACCTGGGCCTGAGCACCATCACCCAAGCTGATCAGGTGTCTTGGCTGGGCAACCCGAGGCTCTTCCATGCCAACCGAGAGGTGGATGACCTCGATCGGACGCTCGAGCAGCGCGGCCCGCTCAAGCAACAAGACGAATCCATCTTGCATCGCGGCTGTATTCAGCGATGCAAACAGATGGCTGCCCTCACCGGCAATCTGGGTCAACACACCTTGCAGTGCATCCGGGTCGGACTCGAGCATGCTGCGCAGGCTGCCGACACGCACGCCCCGAGGTAGGTCGCCGAGATCAGAGAGCGACTCGGAATAGCGCCCGTTGACCAGCACAGCGCGATGCGCGTCGAGCCCTGGAACGAGAATCTCTTCGATGTCATCCGGGGTCAGCGCGGTCAAGGGCTCATCGACCTGAACGAAGCCCTGATCGATCAATGAGCGGAGTCCGGTATAACGCCAGTCCTCCGATTTACCGGTCGGCACCGCTTGAGTGCGGACACGCTCGGCGGCCTGCTGACGCTCATTGGCCAGCCAGTCCTGCTCTGGGGCTGAGCCGGCAGCGCCACGCTCTCCCGCATTACCCAAATCTTGGAGCCAGCCAGCGAAGGCCTCTGCGGCCTCGGTTCGCTGTCGGCTGCTGTTCGCTGTTGCGCTCATGCCGCCTCCCCATCGACGATCCAGCCATAGCCCTTCTCTTCGAGCTCGAGGGCCAGCTCTTTGCCGCCAGAGCGAATAATCCGCCCCTTAGCCAAGACATGCACATGGTCAGGCTCGATGTAGTCGAGCAGGCGCTGGTAATGGGTGACGACGATCATCGAGCGATCGGGGCCTCGCAGCGCGTTGACACCATCGGCGACGATGCGCAGGGCGTCGATGTCGAGGCCGGAGTCGGTCTCGTCCAGGATCGCCAGCTTTGGCTCCAGCATGGCCATCTGGAAGATCTCGTTGCGCTTCTTCTCGCCACCAGAGAAACCGAAGTTGACCGGGCGTTTCAACAGGCTGTCGTCGAGGTGCAGCACCTTCAGCCGCTCTTTCATCAAGCGCATGAAGGAGACGGCGTCGAGTTCTTCCTCACCGCGTGATTTGCGGATCGCGTTCAATGCCGCCTTGAGGAAGTACATATTATTCACACCCGGCAGCTCGACCGGGTACTGGAAGGCCAGGAAGAGGCCCAATCGAGCACGCTCTTCGGGCTCGAGCTCGAACAGATCGGTGCCGTCGAGCTCAGCGCTACCGGCGGTCACCTCATAGCCTTCACGCCCTGATAGCACATGGGCAAAGGTGCTCTTGCCAGAGCCATTCGGGCCCATGATCGCGTGCACCTCGCCCGGCTTAACCTCGAGGTCGAGGCCGCGCAGGATCTCTTCGTTACCGACATTGGCCTTCAGGCCTTTCACAGACAACATGCTAAAGCTCCTAGTCATGACGGGTGGGACGGCACAGTCTTTGCGCCAATCCACGCCCTAGTATTCTTCAGTCGGCCTTCACTTTTGGCCTTCACTTGGGCCTTGACTCGGCTGATCTCGCTCGATGGCGTTTGGGGCGGCCCGGCTGACCTGCGGTCCAATTTGAGCATGGACCCTGGGTCAGCCAGCCGCGCGACCATCAGCCAACCGCGCCCTCGAGGCTGATGCTCAGCAGCTTCTGGGCCTCGACCGCAAACTCCATCGGCAGCTCGTTGAAGACCTCTTTGCAGAAGCCGTTGACGATCATCGAGACGGCATCCTCTTCGGAGAGTCCGCGCGCACGGCAATAGAAGAGCTGGTCCTCACTGATCTTCGAGGTCGTCGCCTCGTGCTCCATCTTCGCGCTCGGGTTCTTGACCTCGATGTACGGGAAGGTGTGCGCACTTGATTTGTCGCCGATGAGCAGGGAATCGCACTGCGTATGGTTCCTAGCCCCTTCGGCGCGGGCGGCGATGCGCACCAAGCCGCGATAAGCCTGTTGGCCGTGCTGCGCGCTGATGCCCTTGCTGACGATGGTCGAGCTGGTGTTCTTGCCCAGATGGATCATCTTGGTACCGGTATCGGCCTGCTGCCGGCCCTTGGTGACCGCGACCGAGTAGAACTCGCCGACCGAATCATCGCCACGTAGGATGCAGCTCGGATACTTCCAGGTGATGGCCGAGCCGGTCTCGACCTGGGTCCAACTGATCTTGGAGCGATGGCCTCGGCAATCGCCGCGCTTGGTGACGAAGTTATAGATACCGCCCTTGCCGTTCTCGTCGCCGGGATACCAGTTCTGCACCGTCGAGTACTTGATCTCGGCATCATCGAGGGCGATCAGCTCGACCACGGCGGCGTGCAGCTGATTCTCGTCGCGTTGTGGCGCGGTGCAACCCTCGAGGTAGCTCACATAGCTGCCCTCATCGGCGACGATCAGCGTGCGCTCGAACTGTCCGGTGTTGGGTGTGTTGATGCGGAAGTAGGTGCTCAGCTCCATCGGGCAGCGGGTGTTCTTCGGCACGTAGACGAAGGTGCCATCGGTGAACACCGCCGAGTTGAGCCCGGTGTAGAAGTTGTCGGTCGGCGGCACCACGGTGCCGAGGTACTTCTGCACCAGCTCGGGATAGTCATGCACCGCCTCCGAGATGGAGCAGAAGATGACGCCTGCCTCATGCAGCTTCTCGCGGAAGGTGGTCGCGACCGAGACACTGTCGAAGACCGCATCGACGGCGACGCCGGCCAGTGCCTTCTGCTCTTCGATTGGGATGCCGAGCTTCTCGTAGGTCTCGAGCAGGATCGGATCGACCTCGTCGAGACTCTTCGGCCCGTCTTTCTTCTTCGGTGCCGAGAAGTAGGAGATCGCCTGATAGTCGATCTGTGGATAGTGCACCGAGGCCCAGGTCGGGGTTGGCATCTCGAGCCACTTGCGGTAGGCCCCGAGTCGCCACTCGGTCATCCACTCGGGTTCACCCTTACGCGTTGAAATGGCTCGCACCACACCCTCGTCAAGGCCCGGGGGCAGGGTGTCGGATTCGATCTCCGTGATAAAGCCATGCTCATAGCCGGCGTTGACGAGATCATCATATTGGCCGCTGTTGTCGGCCCGCTTCTCGGCCGTGGTGGCCTCTGCTGGGATAGCACTCATGGTTGTCCGCTCCGATACCTGAGTAGTTTACTAGGTTATAGTACGACGACAATGCAGGGTTTCAAGACCCTTGGCCATCGATTTATGAAAATCTGACCGCGCGAAGCTCGTTGCTCGGTCGCAGAGATCATTGCTGGGGACGCCAGTTTCAAGCATCAGCACTGACTAATCCACTGTTGCAACTTAATCGCAATTATTCTCATCCCTCTTGTTATTTTCGTCTGTTGCACACAGACTAGGCTGCAGCACAGATCCTTAAGACCTGTGCCAACATGATCAACTACAACACTGGAGCCTGATTGACACATGATACCGGCCCGCTCTCGCCTCCACCTGTTTTCGATAACTGCGCCCCTCGCTGCCCTCTGCCTAGCGACGGCGCTGACACCTGGTCTCGCCGCTGCCGATGAGGAAGTGAATCTCTACTCCGCTCGCAAGGAAGCCTTGATCAAGCCACTGCTCGACCGCTTTACCGAGGAGACCGGGATTGAAGTGAACCTGGTGACGGGCAAGGCCGATGCCCTCCTGCAGCGACTCAAGAACGAAGGCGCAAACAGCCCCGCCGATGTGTTACTGACCGTCGACGCCGGCAATCTCCATCGCGCCGAGGACGCTGGACTCACGCAGTCCTTTAGCTCTGAGGTCGTCGAGGGTGCCGTGCCGGCGACCTACCGCGACCCCAACGGCCATTGGACCGGACTCTCGCTGCGCGCACGGCCGATCATGTATGTCAAAGGTGAGGTCGATCCAGCGGAACTCTCCACCTACGAGGCCCTCGCCGACCCTGCCTGGAAAGGCCGGATCTGCATCCGCTCATCGAGCAATGTCTACAACCAGTCGTTGGTCGCCTCGATCATCGCCGCCGACGGCACCGAACCCGCTCAAGAGTGGGCCGAGGCCATTGTCGCCAACATGGCGCGTCCGCCCAAGGGCGGAGACCGTGACCAAATCAAGGCCGCCGCCGCTGGTCAATGCGATATCGCAATTGCGAATACCTACTATCTGGCGGGGATGCTGAAATCCGATGATCCAGGCGAGAAGGAGCCGGCCGAGAAGATCGCCGTCTTCTGGCCGAACCAACCTGGAGCCGGCGACGGCCGCGGCACGCATGTCAATGTGAGCGGCGCTGCGGTCACCGCTGCGGCCGAGAACAAGGACGCCGCCGTTAAGCTGATCGAGTTCCTTGTCAGTCCCGAGGCCCAGGCCTGGTATGCCGAGGTCAACGGCGAGTATCCGGTTCGCGAGGGGGTCGAGATCAGCCCCGTGCTCGCCGAATGGGGCAACTTCGAAGCCGATGACCTCGACTTGATCGAACTCGGCGAGCTGAACAGCGCCGCGCTCATGTTGATGGACCGCGCCGGCTGGAAGTAGCACGCAGTCCCGCTCAGGCCCTGAGGGTCTTGGACCGCCCCTAAGCCCACCCCAGTGCCGTCCCGTTGCGGGGACGCCTGGGTCGGCGCCGGCACTTTGACCATGCCTCAGTTCGGCTTCAGCCTGGGCTTTGCTCCCGCCCTAACTTGGGCCATTGCTGATGCCGAGGCTGCGCCCTGAGCGAAGGCTGATGTCTCGAGCGCCGATCCGGCTTATGATGGGGGCCGACCTTAGATCATGGTCGTGGCCTATCGATTCGTTCTCTCGCTCGCTCCAGCCTGCCCCCTCTCCATGACTGTCTCCTCCGCTGTCCTCCCCGGCTCCCCTGCATTTGTCACAGGCGCTCGGCTCCGTCCCTGGCCCGTCCTCGTGGTTCTGGTGGCGAGCCTGCTGGCGTTGCCTATCCTCGTCGTCGTCGGCTTCATCTTCGTCCCGGCTGGCGAGGTCTGGAAGCACCTGATCGACACCGTCTTGGTGGACTACGTCTCGAATTCTCTGCTGCTGATGCTGGGCGTCGCGCTTGGCACCGTTGTTGGCGGCGTTGGCACCGCCTGGCTGACAAGCATGTGCCGGTTTCCTGGCCGCGGGATCTTCGAGTGGGCGCTGCTCCTGCCGATGGCGATGCCCGCCTACATCATCGCCTACACCTATACCGGCATGCTCGACTTCGCCGGCCCGGTGCAGACCGCCATCCGCGACCTCACCGGCTGGGGCTGGGGCGATTATTGGTTTCCGCAGATCCGCTCCCTGCCCGGCGCCGCGGTGATGCTCTCGCTGGTGCTCTATCCCTATGTCTACCTGTTGTCGCGGGCGGCCTTCCTGAGCCAGTCACTCTGTGTGCTCGACGTCAGCCGCACGCTGGGCAACGGCCCCTGGCGGACCTTCTTCGCCGTCGCGCTGCCGCTCGCTCGACCGGCGATCGTGGCCGGTCTCTCGCTGGCGCTGATGGAGACGCTCGCGGACTATGGAACCGTTGAATACTTTGGTGTCTCGACCTTTACCACCGGCATCTTCCGCACCTGGTTCGGCCTTGGTAATCCGGCCGCTGCCGCCCAACTCTCGGCGCTGCTGCTGGGATTTGTGTTCGCGCTGATCCTGCTCGAGCGGACCTCACGCGGACAAGCACGCTACCATGACACCGGTCAGCGCCAGCAGTCGATACGACGTCTCGAATTGACCGGCTGGCGCGCCCTGGCCGCCTTCGCCTTTTGCCTGGCCCCGCTCAGTCTCGGCTTCCTGCTGCCGGCCGGACAGCTGACGGTTTGGTCGATCACCGTCGCCGATCAGAGCCTCGATGCCGAATTCGCCCGCCTCGCGCTCAACAGCCTCGGCCTCGCCGCCGGTGCCGCCCTGCTTGCACTCACACTCGCGCTCTTGCTCGGCTACGGCCGCCGTCTGCTACCGACGCGGCTGGTCCGCACTGCAGTGCGCACCGCCGGGATGGGTTATGCGGTGCCAGGCACCGTGATCGCCGTGGGTGTGATGATCCCGTTCGCCTGGATCGACAACAGCCTTGATAGCTGGATGCGCGCCAGCTTCGGGATCTCGACTGGACTCTTGTTGAGCGGATCGCTGGTCGCACTGATCTTCGCCTATCTGGTGCGCTTCTTAGCGGTCTCACTACAAACGGTCGAGTCCGGACTGGGTAAGATCCGCCCATCGATGGACGAAGCCGGGCGCTCAATGGGACTGCGCCCGGGGCAGGTGCTGCATCGCATCCACATGCCGATGCTCAAAGGCAGCCTGCTTACCGCATTGCTGTTAGTCTTTGTCGATGTGCTGAAAGAGCTACCGGCAACCCTGATCCTGCGTCCCTTCAACTTCAACACCCTCGCGGTGCGCGCCTATGAGCTGGCCTCCGATGAGCGGCTGGCCGACTCCGGCCCGGCGGCCCTGACCATCGTCGCCGCCGGCCTGATCCCAGTCATCATCCTGAGCCGCTCGATCACCCGCTCGCGCACCAGTCTATGAGCCAGAGAGTTGAGACAAGCCCAACGGTCCGCTTGGAGGTGCGCGAGGTCGACGTCGCTTACGGCGAGACCACCGTCGTGAGCAACGTGAGCTTCGTCCTCGAAACGGGCACCATCGGCTGCCTATTGGGACCCAGCGGCTGCGGTAAGACCACGTTATTGCGCGCGATTGCGGGGTTCGAGCCGGTCAGCAGGGGCGAGATCCTGATCAGCGGCCAGCTTATGACTAAGCCGGGCTGGATGCTGCCCCCGGAGCGCCGCCGAATCGGCATGGTGTTCCAAGACTTCGCGCTCTTTCCGCACCTCTCAGTGGCGCGCAATATCGGCTTTGGGCTGCGCACGATGAGCGCCCGCCAGCAGCGCGAGCGCGTCGCTGAACTCCTGGAACTGGTGGGACTGAGCCAAGCCGCAGATCTGTTTCCACATGAACTCTCAGGCGGCATGCAGCAGCGGGTCGCGCTCGCGCGAGCCATGGCCCCGCGCCCAGACATCCTGTTGCTCGACGAGCCCTTCTCGAGCATGGATGCCGAGCTACGCGAGCAGCTCGCACGCGAGGTCCGGACCATGCTCAAGCGTGAAGGGGTGACCGCCATCCTGGTCACCCACGATCAGCTCGAGGCCTTCGCGATGGCAGACATGATCGGCGTGCTCAACGCAGGCACCGTCCATCAGTGGGGCACCGGCTTCGGCCTCTACCACGAGCCAGCTGATCGCTTCGTCGCCGATTTCATCGGCCAAGGCGCCTTGCTGCCCGCTAACGTTCTGGATGCCGAACAGGTGCGCACCGAACTCGGCCGAATCGGCGGAACGCAGCCACATGGACTCGAGCCTGGCATCCAGGCCGAGGTCCTGATTCGCCCCGATGACATCCTCTACGACGAGTCCAGTCCGCGCCAAGCGACCATCGTCGAGCGCGCCTTCAGGGGTGCGGAGTTCCTCTACACCCTAGAACTCGATAGCGGCTCCGAGGTGCTCTGCCTAGTTCCGAGCCACCACCGCCATGCCGTCGGCGAGCGTATCGGCATTCGGCTGGAGGCGGACCATCTGGTCGTCTTCGCCTGTCCCTGCGTTAGCGAACACTGAGCCTCGGGCCGGTTCGGCTCCGAGGTTCGGCGCGAGTTCGCATCAGGCACGGCTCAGGCTTTGGGATCAGCCCTTGCGCTCATCGGATGAGGCGTCCGCCGGAGTCTCCTCAGTCGGCGCTTGGCTCGACTTTGGGCTGGGCTTACGCACAATCCCAGGTTGCGGCGCTGGCCCCTCACCATCACGAAATAGCCAGACAAAACCGCCAATCATCGCGATGAGGGCGAGCACGAGAAATACATTGGTCCAAAACATGTTGGCATCCGGGGCGGCATGCACTCGGCAACGGACCGCCTGCTTGGGTGTAGATGAAGGTCTTGCTCGTCTGTTTGCCGGTCTTTCGCGTCGCATCGCCTGTCCAATAGTCCGGCTATCTGAGCCCGACTATCGTCTCGACAACATCCCTTGAAGGCAAGCAAAAATCCGGCACAATTCGTCTCGAGACGTCGCAGCAACCTGCTTAATCCTAAAAAGAGCATTTGAATCGCAGATTAACGCAGAGATTTCAAGATCCTGTTACTCATCACTGCTTCACCTGCTGGGCGGCCTTGCCAAACCTGCTAGAGCCTTGTTTTTGATATTTAATCTGCGCGCATCCGCGCCATCTGCGGCTTAGTAGGTTAATCCGCAACCACGATGCGATCACCGATACGCATGCGCGCGTAGACGAACTTAGCCTCCTCGTGCCGTAGCCGAACACAGCCATGGGATTCGGGGCGACCGGTCACATAGCCTTCGTGGACAAAGTAGGGTCCGGTGAACTGCAGCGAATAGGGCATCGGTGTTGGTTGGTCGAAAGAGTTCGTATAACTGCCCGAGCGCTTGTTGATGTTCTTCGACTGTACCTGGTAGCTGCCCTTGGGTGTCGGATGGTCGGCAGTGCCCGCAGAGATCGGACCGCTCCAAACGAGCTGATTGTCCTCGAAATACTGGAAGCGCTGACTTGCTAATCGAATGTCCAACTGGCGCTTCTCAGCGCCAGCTAAGGCGGCAGGATCGGGTGGCGGCGGAACGACCTCCTGAGAGACGGGTGCCGAAGAAGAGGCATCCGTGGTCTGAGCCTCGCCCTGCGCCTGTGGTGCACGCCCGTCGCCAACACCCCCCTCCGCGGCAGGGACGGCGCCGTCCCGCTCGGTCGGAGCTACCGGGGCTCTCGCCGCTTCATCGCCGCTGTAGGCCGGTCTATCTGACGGCAGTGGCGGATAGGGCTGCGTAGCGCAACCGGCGAGCAGCAGGCTTAGGACGGCCAGTAAAACCAGGTTGTGCATGAGGCAGAATCTCGCGCAAGACTGCTGAGTGATCGCGAGTGTCACGATCAGCCCGCGTCACAGTCGATTGACAATTATCAAACCACTTTAGTGCGTTTTTCCGATAATAACCCCATGCAGATGCCTGTCCAACATCCAAGCGAAGCCACAAAAGCCAAGGTTGAAGCCGGTCAGCGCGCGCCTTTGGACTCAGAGGCGCGCTCAGCGGAGCGCCCTGGAGAGCCTGCGGGAGAGCGTCCAAGGAGGCGCAAAGCGATGCGACCGGCAAACAACGGCCGCCGTATCCTGCGCGAGAAGCGCACCATCTCGGCCATGCTCACCCTCTACTGCCGCGATCATCATGCCAGAGACGGCGCGACGGATCGGCTCTGCGATGAGTGCGAGCGTCTCCTGCACTACGCCCACCAACGGCTCGATCACTGTGTCTTTGGCGAGTTGAAGCAGCCCTGCAATCAATGCACCGTACACTGCTACAGCAAGAGTCTGCGACCGCGTATCCTGGAGATCATGCGCTACGCAGGGCCACGCATGGCCCTGCGTCATCCCTGGTTAAGCGCCCTGCGTCTGCTCGATAAGCTCCGCGCACGCTGACGCTAGCGAGAATGGCGCTCAGCCAATCGGCGCAACGCCAAACAGTGCCTTGTGCGCCCAGAGCAAGAACAGCACATAGAGCCCGATACCTCCAACGAGCGCAATCCAGTCATTGAATCGGGCTGCAGGCGCACCCGGGGCTGGCACCGCCGCACGACGCTTGAGAGAGACGCGATCGGCGACTGCCCAGGCCAAAAAGCTACCGAACAACAGCAGGTCGGCCAAGGTCCCATTAGCGAGAAGATGGGCCAGAGCCCAAACCTTCGTTGCCAGCAGCATTGGATGCTTGGTTGCCCGCTGTATCCGCCCCGGGAGATAGGCGGCCAGCAGCAGCACGAACACCGGCAGCATCAACAACAGCGTGATGTGGCGCATCCAAATCGGCGACTGGTAGATGACGATGGGATCAACGCTACGAGCCTGCCCGTAGCCGATCACGATCAGATACAGACCGAGCAACGCGATCAGCCCGTAGACCAGCTTCCAAGGCACCTGCCCGAGCCGCGCAACGATTCGATTGCGCCAGTCGGCATCGATGATCGATACCGAGTGCACGCCGAGAAACAGGATCAGTCCAAGAATCAACCAGAGCATAACTCGATGTCTCGCGTAATCAGTAGTGAAGTTGATCTCCCGCTAAGCTCCGACCGAGGCGTCGGCAGGCGACGGTTAAGCTGGCAGTGGTTAACGGAGAGAGCGCAAAGCACCTAGAAGTGATCGTCGGTGCTAGAGTAACGTACCGCCAGTGGGGACCGAGCCGCTATCTGCTCAGCCCAATTGCGACTGGCCTAGGCGACCGGCCGAGACGACTCACAGGACCCGCCGACGCATGAACGAGATCCCAAACATCTTGAACGAGTTCGACCGGCTCCCTGACGGGCTGCTCGAGCTGAATAGTACCGAGCTTAGCTCGCGACTCGATGGTCCGACACTGATCCATCTAGATGGCGAGCGCAAACCAGCGCTGTTCGTCTCCGTCCTGATCCACGGCAATGAGCCGGTCGGTTGGGACGCGGTGCGGCTGTTGCTCGGCCAGTGCCTTGAGCGCCACGGCAAACCCCGCCTGCCACGCGCCCTGAGCCTATTCATCGGCAATGTGCAGGCAGCCGCCGCAAATGCGCGACATCTGCCCGATCAGCCCGATTTCAACCGGGTCTGGCCTGGAACCGAAGAGTCGGCGTCGCCAACCCAGCGGTTGATCGCCCAGGTAGTCGAGCGCATGGCACAGCGCGGGATCTTTGCCAGCATCGACCTGCACAACAACACCGGCACCAATCCACACTACGCCTGCGTCAACCGCATCGACAATCGGTTTCTTCACCTCGCCAGGCTGTTTTCACGCACGGTGGTTTATTTTGTTCGACCAACCGGCGTTCAGTCACAGGCCATGGCCCAACTCTGCCCCGCTGTCACTGTTGAATGCGGGCGGGTTGGGGATCAGCATGGTATTGAGCACGCTCGAGAATTCATCGACGCCTGCCTGCACCAGTCGGAGCTGCCCGAGCATGCCTTGCCGGCACAGGACATCGACCTCTTCCATACGGTCGCTCGGACGACGATCCCGGAGCAGATCAGCTTCGGCTTTCCTCCACTCGTCGATGCCCAGCTGGTGCTCTCGCCCGAGCTGGAGCGATTTAACTTTCGTGAGCTACCGGCGGGAACCCCTTTTGCCCGAGTTCGCGCGGGTGGCCAGGTCGAAGTGCGCGACGAACATGGGCACATCGTCACCGACCGTTATTTCGCTATCGAAGAAGGCGAGTTGAAACTGCGCGAGCCAGCCACGCCCTCGATGCTGACCGCCGATGCGACCGTGATTCGCCAGGATTGCCTCTGCTATCTCATGGAGCGCTATAACCAGCACCTGCCTGCGCGGCACTGAGCAGCGATGATCATTGGCCACTGTCGTTGGTCAGCACCGGCGGGGCTGGGACCCGCGGGGCTAGGACTCATCGGGCTGGCACTTGTTGACCAGCCCTCACTCGGCCATCGCGACGATATGGCCATCGACCGCAAGCTCACTCCCCTGTCGCAGAAAGGCAGCCGCCCGGTAGAGCCCCACCAGGCTTTTGGCGTCGGTGATGGTGCCGTTGAGGCACCACTCGAGGACTTGATCAAGCGCGACCCAGTGCACCTCAATCACTTCATCAGCCCCATGCCCGAGATCGACCTCACTCAGGCCGCGCGCCAAGAATAGATGGATGACCTCGGCAAAAACGCCGGGGGAGCTATGCAAGCGGCCGAGCGAGTCCCAAGTCGCGGCGACCAAACCGGCCTCTTCCGCGAGTTCTCGCTCAGCGGTTACAGCTGGGCCTTCGCCAGGGTCCAACTTGCCAGCGGGAATCTCCCAGAGCCAGCCGCCGGCGACGTGGCGATATTGGCGCAGCAGGCACACCCGGCGCCGATCGTCGATCGCGACAGCCGCTGCACCACCAGGATGGCGAACGATTTCGAGGTCAATGTGACGTCCGTTTGGCAAACGCACACGCTCGATCTCGACATCGACAATCTTGCCTTGAAACACGGGGCGTTGTGGCAGGTCAGCCGCGTCATCGGTCGGTTCGTCAGCGCTCAATATCTAGACCTAGAGTCAGGACATCCAAGCCTACAGGATATTACCAGCCGACCACTCAAGGCAAAGGGCGAACATCATCATTCCGAGCCTGACTTCACTCACAAGGTATCGAGTTCGATACCAATCGCTGAGGCTGCCGTGCTCCAAGGTCACGGTAACGCTACTGTCATCCCGCCGACATAGAATGTCGCCGCATCGATTGGAGTGAACACCGCGGAACCCAGCTTATGCCCACCGTAATGATCGTCGACGACGAGCCTGATATCCGCGAGGTGATGCGCTTTGCACTCGAGGAAGGCGGCTACCGCGTGCTTGAGGCCGGCCATGCCGATGAAGCGCGCAAGCTCCTTGCCGAGGAGCCTGAACTTGTCCTACTCGATTGGATGCTGCCAGGGCGTTCCGGACTCGAGCTTGCCGCGCAGCTGAAGCAAAGCCCAAAAACCCGCAGCATGCCGATCATCATGGTCAGCGCGCGCGGTGAAGAAGAGGACCGCGTTAAGGGGCTCGATACCGGGGCCGACGACTACATCACTAAGCCCTTCTCGCCGCGCGAGATGGTGGCCCGGGTCAACGCCGTGTTGCGGCGCAGCAAGCTCGATGATGTCCGCGATCAGACCGAGATCGGCGGCCTGACTATCGATAACATTAGCCATCGCGTCAGCGCGAATGGCATTGCGATCGATATTGCCCCCACCGAGTATCGCCTGCTGCACTTCTTCATGACGCACGCCGACCGCGCCTTTCATCGTTCACAGCTGCTCGATCAGGTCTGGGGCGACCAGGTCTATGTCGAGGAGCGCACTGTTGATGTGCATGTCCGTCGCCTGCGCAAGGCACTTGAGAAGACCGGCCACGATCACCTATTGCAAACAGTGCGAGGCGTCGGCTATCGCTTTTCGGACAAGTGATGAGAATTGGCGTCGCTTATGAGCTAGGGCTCCTCGTCAGCAGCGGACTCGGTGCCGGCCTGCTGATCGGCTTCGGCGGGGTCGGCTGGGCTGAAGCGCTGCTCATCGCGCTCTGCCCACTCCTCGTCCGCCATGCCTGGAACCTGTTTCGACTGGCGCGACTGATTCGACGCCAGCATCGTTTGGTGCCGCCCTTCCCAAGCGGCATCTGGGGCGATATGTATCGCGCCATCGGCCAGTACCAACAGCGGGGCCGCAAGGCACGTAAGCGTCAGCTCCGCTTCTTTCGCCGCTTTCGCGAGGCAGCCAATTCAGTACCGGATGCCTTGGTGGTATTGGACAAGAACCGTCGCATCGAATGGGCCAATCCTGCGGCACAGATCCTGATGGATCTGCATTGGCCACGCGACGACCGCAAACCTTTGGCTGAGGTCTTCGAGCATCCGGAGCTGTCTCAGTATATCGTCGCTGGGGATTACGCCCGCCCGCTGGAGGTGGCGCCAGCCCATAACCGCTCGATCATGCTCAGTATCCGCGTCGCGCCCTTCGGCGAGCGCAAAAAGCAGCGCTTGGTGGTGGGTCGGGACATCACCAAGGTCTTCCATCTGAATCTGATCCGGCGTGACTTTGTCGCCAACGCCTCGCACGAGCTGCGCACGCCCTTGACCGTGATCACCGGCTTCCTGGAAACCTTAGCGGATTCTGCCAAGACGCCAGCTGGTCACCGCCGTCCACTCAACCTGATGCAACACCAGGCCGAGCGCATGCGCTGCATCATCGAGGATCTGCTGACCCTATCGCGCTTGGAGATGGACGAAGACGAGATCGATGTCAATCAGGTCGACGTCCCCTGCGAACTCGAGCAGATCGTCGCCGACGCCTGTGCGCTCAGCAGCGGCCGGCACCAGTTCGAGATCGACGTCGATAGCGACTTGATGTTGCTTGGCAAGGAGACAGAGCTGCGCAGCGCGTTCTCCAACATCCTGTTCAACGCGGTCAAGCACACACCATATGGCAGCCACATCCTACTGAGTTGGTCGCAAACGCCAGAGGGTCCGATTTTCCGGGTGACCGATGACGGCCCCGGGATCTCTGCGCAGCATATCCCGCGTCTCACCGAGCGCTTCTATCGGGTCGACAAGGCACGCTCACGCGAATCCGGCGGCACGGGGCTCGGCCTAGCGATCGTGAAGCACGTGCTGAGCCGGCATGATGCGCGCCTTGTGGTGGCCAGCGAGCCTGACCAAGGCACCAGCTTCAGCTGCCATTTCCCGCCGTCAAGCGCACTCAGCGCCACCCAAATCGAACAACAACGTCAAACCGGCAAACTCGCTACAACAACAGCCCCGGGCTGATCCCCACCAGAGCCAAGGACAAGCCGAACCCAGCCACCCTAGCTCACTGCAGCCTCACCCACCTTCAAACTTCACCCTTCAAACCTCTCACTTCTCCGGCGTCAAGGTCTTGATCGATAGCGCATGAAGCTCGCCGGAGGCGATCTGCGCCTTCACGGTATCCATCACCAGCCGCTGCTTCTTAATCGGGGTCAGACCACTAAAAACGTCGCTGACCACAACCGCCTCGAAGTGACTGCCGTCACCCGTCACCTCGACCTCAGCCCCTGGAAGGCCCTTGCGGATCAACTGCGCTACTGCTTCGATTTCCATCGTCTTAACTGCTCGCTTGTCGGTGGGCCGTTGCGGCCCGGTTCTGCTTAGTGACGGCTATGTTGGGCTGCGAGGCCGATCGGGCAAGCCTGCAGTCTCCAGAGCGATTTCTGGTCCATCTCAGACCGTCTCCCTGGTCTTTTCGTCTGCCTTCAGTGTCGCACCACCGGTCATCACAAGGAGCGAAGGGGCTCAGCTCAGCCCTCGAGCCCTTCCATGCGGATGCGTACCACCTTGCCAGAGATACCATCGAAGGCCTCGATGCGCGCGATGGCACGGTTCATCGCCGCCTCTTCGATGCGGTGGGTCAGCAGGATCAACGGCACCGTGGTCTCGCCCTCCGCCGGCTCCTTCTGCTTGATCGCCTCGATGCTGATCCCTTCCTCGCTCAAGATGCCGGCGATGCTCGCCATCACGCCGGTGCGATCGAGCGCGGTGATGCGCAGATAATAGGCGGTCTCGACGGCATCGATCGGCAGCACCGGGGTGTCGCTCAGTTCATCGGGCTGGAAGGCCAGGTGCGGCACCCGGTTGGTCGGATCGGTGGTCAGCGCGCGCACTAGATCGACCACGTCCGCCACCACTGCTGAAGCGGTCGGCAGCGCGCCAGCACCAGCACCGTAGTACAGGGTTGGCCCAACGGCATCACCCTTGACCAGCACCGCGTTCATCACCCCATCGACATTGGCGATCAGCCGCCGATGCGGGATCAGCGTCGGATGCACCCGCATCTCGATGCCTGCGGCGGTGCGGCGCGTGATCCCAAGATGCTTGATGCGATAGCCCAGCTCAGCGGCAAAGGCGACATCCTGCGGCTCGATCTTTGAGATCCCCTCAGTGAAGGTTTTGTCGAACTGCAGCGGTATCCCAAAAGCCAGTGAGGCGAGGATGGTCAGCTTATGCGCCGCGTCGATGCCTTCGACGTCGAAGGTCGGGTCCGACTCGGCATAGCCGAGCCGCTGCGCCTCCGCCAATACATCGGCAAAGTCGCGGCCCTTGTCACGCATCTCGGTGAGGATAAAGTTGCCGGTGCCATTGATGATGCCGGCGATCCACTCGATCCGATTCGCGGCCAGGCCCTCGCGCACGGCCTTGATGATCGGGATACCGCCGGCGACCGCGGCCTCGAACCCGACCATCACACCCTTGGCCTGGGCTGCGGCAAAGATCTCGTTGCCATGCATCGCGATCAGCGCCTTGTTGGCGGTGACCACATGCTTGCCGTTTTCGATCGCCTTCAGCACCAGCTCGCGCGCCGGCGAGTAACCACCGATCAGCTCGATGACGATGTCGACCTCGGGATCATCGACGACCGCGAAGGCATCATCGCTGATGCGCTGGATCTGCTCCAGCCCTTCGATCCGTTCGGGATCGTAGTGGCGAGCCGCAGCATGCGTGATCTGAATGGCACGCCCGGCGCGACGGGCGATCTCATCGGCATTACGTGTCAGGACGGTGACACTGCCGCCACCAACGGTCCCCAAGCCCAGCAGACCGATCTTGACCGGTTCCATAGGTTCTCCTCAGTTCTAAACGCTGCTCACGGCGTTACGGCCGCGCATGATAGGCGCATGTTGAGCAGTTTCGGCCTGGTAGCCGCTGTTTGGGGTGTCGATCGCCCGGATGGCGATCGTCAAGCCCCCATGGATTGGGTTCACGGTGTCCCCAAGCAGCGGGTACCAGGTCGAAACTGCGGCGGTTGGTCTTAGACTAGCTAGCGCGCGCATCCTCGCGAAACATCTGCTTGATGCCGCGCACGGCTTGGCGGGTTCGATGCTCGTTCTCGATCAGGCTAAAGCGCACATGATCATCACCGTAATCGCCAAAACCCACGCCCGGCGAGACCGCGACCTTGGCATCCCGCAGCAGCTTCTTCGAGAACTCCAGCGAGCCCATCTCGCGATAGGACTCCGGGATGCGCGCCCAGACGAACATGGTCGCCTTTGGGCGTTCAACGGCCCAGCCCGCCTCGTTCAAGCCATCACAGAGACAATCGCGGCGGCCCTGGTACATATCCCGGATCTCGGCGACACAGTCCTGCGGCGACTCCAAGGCATGGATGGCCGCGACCTGGATCGGCGTGAAGGTGCCGTAATCCAGATAGGACTTGATCCGCGCCAAGGCCGCGATCAGCTGCGGATTGCCGCACATGAAGCCAATGCGCCAGCCCGGCATGTTGTAGCTCTTCGACATCGAAAAGAACTCGACCGCGATATCCTTGGCCCCCGGTACCTGCAGGATCGACGGCGCCTTATAGCCATCGAAGACGATATCGGCATAGGCGATGTCGTGCACCACCCAGATGCCATGCTCGCGCGCGATCTCGACCACCTGCTCGAAGAACGGCAGATCGACACACTGCGTGGTGGGGTTGCCGGGAAAATTGAGCACCAGCATCTTCGGCCGTGGCCAGGAATCGAGGATCGCCCGGCGCAGTTCCTCGAAAAAATCCACCTCGGGCGTCAGCCGCACATGGCGCACGTCGGCGCCGGCGATGATGAAGCCGTAAGGATGGATCGGATAGGCCGGATTGGGCACCAGCACGGTGTCGCCGGCACCCATGGTTGCCAGCGCCAGATGCGCCAGTCCCTCCTTGGAGCCAATGGTCACGATCGCCTCGCTATCGGGATCCAGCTCGACATCGAAGCGGTCAAGGTACCAACGCGTGATCGCTCGGCGCAGGCGCGGGATGCCACGCGAAACAGAATAGCGATGTGTGTCGCGTCGCTGCGAGGCCTCGACCAACTTGTCAACAATGTGCTGCGGCGTCGGCTGATCGGGATTACCCATCCCGAAGTCGATAATATCTTCGCCTCGCGCTCGGGCCGCGGCCTTCAACTCGTTGACAATATTGAAGACATAGGGCGGAAGCCGCTCAATACGGCGGAAACTCGGCTGCGGGGCGACCACGGAGACCTCTGATTGTGGGGAGGGACAATCCTGAGAGTGTACCCCCGACCTGTGCGGATCAAAAGCAGACGAGACCTAGAGATGTCGCGCCGACACCAGCTCGCGGATCGGTCCCGACGCCTCGGCGCCCTGCTGCCGGTACAGCGCGAGCATCGCGACCCCTAGGCCATGCCAATGGTCTCGCCCGCACTCGGCCAACTGCCGCAGGCCTGCCAGGTCGCCATCAAGGCGCCATGACTCATAGGCCTCAGCCAGCGATGGAAAGATGGACTTACGCATATTGGTGAGATTGCCGAGGTAAAAATGCAGCGCCGCCGGCTGCGCTGCGGCATCGACGCGATCGAGCAGCTGTGGCAGGGTGACTAGGCAGTCGGCCAGATGATCGCGCACTGCGCGCGCCATCAGCTCCGCCGGCGTCTGCGCCAGGTCGAGCAGCATCTCGCCCCAAGCCGCATCGCCGAGCAGCTGTCCGGCCTGATGCTCGCCCTGTTCGTGCAGTAACGCGTTATCGATCTCGCGGTCGGCCATTGCACTCAACGCATCCTCGAAGTCAGCATCGAAGGCGTAGCAGGCGAAGGCCCGACCGAGCGCATTATCCGGCCGACTCCAGCGCCAGCTCTCAAGCTTCTCCCAGAGCATCCGGCGCAAGGACTCGCGGCGCAGAAAGATGGTCTTGCCGAGCGACATTGCCGGCGGTGCCGTCAGATCGCGCGCGTACTCCTCTGCCGACACATAGACCGAGCAGTCGCCGTTCTTGGCGCAACGCTCAAGATCGGCAAGGAAGAAATGCGGCTTCGCCTGATGGCCGAGACCGCTGCTGTAGACCAGCCCCTCTGGCGCAAGCCGAGCATTGATAGCATCAGCATCGAATGGGTCAAACTGCTCCCCCCCGATCTCTACCGGCGACAGTTCGGCATCCGCGAGTTCCTCCCAGAGTTCCTCGCGCGCGGCCAGCCATTCGCCCACCGCATCTTTCTCCAGCGCGGCTCCCAGAGGCAGATGCTTCTCCCAGCGATAGTATTCGCGCATCTTCATCAGGTAGATGCAGAGCGAGTAATCGCCTCCGTGGCGGGCGTCGGAGATGTGGCAGTTGCGCTGAACGGTCTCCGCCAGTGTCTGTACATGATACTGCTTCATGGTTTCGCCAACCTGTTTTGAGCAAGGAAGCGGACCCATCTTGGGTCCGTCGAAGTACGGCTTGAGATGATCGCACTCCGCCTTAGGTTAGGGCGATCTTACCCAGCAAAATACTCAGAAATAAAGTCAAGGGCCGGCGGTTAATCTGACCTCCGAGCACAACCTGGAGTCATGCATGGCGTTACGCATCAAGAGTCACTGGTGGAATGATGAGAATCAACGCTCGCTCGACGAGATCGGCGGGGCGCTCGCCTTCATTGCCTGGCGGATCGCGGTCGACAAGGCGATCGCGCTGCACTGTGAGCGCTTTGTCTATCGCGACGACGCCCAACGCCTCGAGGTGATCCAGGAATATCTCGTCTTCCAGATCCAGATCGCCGACCGCCTCAGTCATGATCTACTCGACGACGCGCAACGCCGCGACCTGATCACGGCCTTTGCGAAGAAGCTAGTCGAACATGTGCAGGACAACAGCCAAGACCTGCTTGGTCCGGATGACTATGGCTCGCCCTTCCTGAGCCGGCTCAATGCCCGCTCCGAGGAGTACGCGGATTTTCAGCTCGATGACGAAGGTCCGACATACCCCTTCCTGCGCCATCTCGGCTTCGAGATTCAGCAACTGATGGGGCGCGAAGAAGAAAACCGCTGGGTCATCGATCAGGTCATGGACAAAGACGGCTGGGATGCCTACAAACGCTTCGCGAAGGCCTTCCGCGACCTGTTCGAATGACGGAAGCGGCTCATGCAGCTCATGTCGACACCAGGCTCGCTCAGGCGATTGCCGGAAAAGCTCGTACCGAATGGCGCACTTTGACAGAAATCGCCTCAGTCCGGCGACTGGCAGCGCTCACACCAGTAGGTCGAGCGCGGCTTTGCCCCTAGGATCGCGCGCCGAATCGGTGTCTCGCAGCGCAGGCAAGGCAGGTCCCGCCGACCATAGACCCAAAGAGGCCCTCGGTGATCACGGGTAAAACGGGTTGTTCGCGGACCACCGCCGAGATTGGCCTTGAGCAGCTCACTGGCATGCCGATAGAGCGCAACCAAGGCCTCATCGCTGAGACTGCCCAGGGTCGCCAGCGGCGCATGCCGCTCGAGAAAGAGGAGTTCGGACTTGTAGACGTTGCCTATACCTGCCGCAAGCCGCTGGTCCAAGAGCACATCGACCATCAGGCTTGCGGGCGAGAGCAGCTGCCGGGCACGGGCCAGCAACTCTGAGGGCTCGAACGGCTCGCTGATGAGATCCGGCCCAAGCCGATGCTGCCGATCCGCCAGGCGGAAACTGCCCTGCTCGAGCCACTCTGCCTCCTTGGCGTTGAAGCACACATAGTCCCAGTCGGACGCCTGCAACAGGATAGAGGCCTGCCGACGGGGGCGCTGCCACGGCTCGCCAGGCCGGTAGCGATGCCAGCTGCCATAGAGGCCCAGATGACTGCGCAGCAGGCGACCGATGTCCAGTGCAATATAGAGATGCTTACCCTGTGCCTGAATACGTTCGACCCGCGCCGGGCCGGCGGACACACCGAAGGCGGGATGCAGTCGTACCGCCTGGATCTGCTGCCCAGCCAAGGCCTCATCCAAAAACAGCGCCAGCTTGCAAATGGTGTCGCCTTCAGGCATCGGTAGTGTCTGGGATTCACAGTTAAAGGAGACCAGTATGGTCCTCGATTTCGCTCAGCTCTGCGACCTGCTCGAGATACCACCACCGGCGGCTGCGCAGCAGGCCACACAGAATGCTGGGCTAGACACGGGCGCAAATGCCAGTCGACCCGCGCCCGAGCAGAGCGCCACTGACTCAGACCTGCGGCCGGCGAGGGCCAGCGCCTTCACCGGCGTCAACACCTTAGCCCTTGCCGGGCCAAGCGATCTCTGTTTTGCCGAGCACACCGACCAAGCCGAGGCGGTGAGCGCGAGCCAGGCCGGCGCCGTCATCGTCCCGCATGACTTCCCGTCCATCGCCGGACCCGAGCTGCTCCGCACCGAGCGCCCCAGAGAGCACTTCTTCAGCATCGCCGAGCGCTTCATTCCGCTGCCTTGCGCTGCGGGCATCCACCCCAGTGCTGTGATCGAGCCAAGTGCCCAGATTGCCGAGGAGGTCTCGATTGGAGCCAACGCCGTGATCGGCGCCGGCGTCCGCATCGGTCCGCGCTCGGTGATCGGCGCCGGCAGCGTGCTCGAGCGCGACCTGAGCATTGGCGCCGACTGCACCGTCGAGGCCAATGTCACCATCCAACGCAGCTGTGAGATCGGCAACCGCTGTCTCCTGCACTCAGGCTGCGTGATCGGCGGCGATGGTTTCGGATTCGTCTGGGACGGCAGCTCTCATCGCAAGGTACCGCAGCTTGGTCGAGTGGTCATCGAGGACGAGGTCGACATCGGCTGCAATTGCTGCGTGGACCGCGCTACGCTCGGCGAGACCCGCATCCGACGGGGCACCAAGATCGACAACCTGGTTCAGATTGCCCACAACACGGATATTGGCACGCACGTGATCCTGGTCAGCCAGAGCGGCGTCGCTGGTAGCAGCCGATTAGGGACCGGTACCATCGTCGCCGGTCAGGTCGCGATCTCGGATCATCTTGAGATCGGCGCCGGGGCCCGCATCGGCGGCCAGGCAGGCGTTACCAAGGATGTACCTGCTGGAGCGACCGTCTTCGGCACCCCGGCCCGGCCGATGAAACAGACCCTGCGCGAACTCGCGGCCTTAGCCCAGTTGCCCGCACTGATCAAGGCGGTCAAGGGCTGGCGGGCCGAACTTGCCGAACTGAAGCAGCGTCTCAGCGAGCTGGAGGGCTCGTCACGCAACCCCTGAGTGAGGGCCTGAATGCCGTAGCGCGGCAGCCAGATCCCGAGCTTGAAGAGCCTCTAGAGCGCACAGTGCAGCATCTCCAGGGCCTTCTGAAGTTCAATGGCCGCACCAATGCCAAAAAAAACCCCGCCAGAGGCGGGGGAACACGACAAGGAGTCAGAGAGCTTCATTGAAGCTCGCATGCTTCGAGAGCAGGTTAAGCACAAAGTTCGCGTCTGAAACCTCATCAACACCCGGCGAAAGGTATGGGATTAGAATGTTTCTGATCGCGAGTGCGGTGGACAGCAGGGACTAGAAATCCTGGTGTGAAATCGCCAACTTTGTGCTATGGTCTAGGGGTTAATGGAGAGGTCTCAATGCGCCGCCGCCCCACCCCTCTCGCGGTATCGGCCCAAAAGGATTTCATGCAACAAATGACACAACCGGCAACATCCCTGCACGAGGACCAGTCTTGACCGCTGAACCGGCGGCATTGGACCTAGAAATAAAAGCTAGAAGGCCGAAGGCCACTCCGGGATCAACGCGGTAACGCGACGCTGATCGCGCTCATGATGAAGCACGAAACACCCCGTCACGGCCCCTTGATTCCACAATCCTCCGTGATGAGTCATTGCATCAACAACGGAGCCACGCTTAAGCGGACCCGTCACTGACAAAACGAGTCCCTAACGGAGACCGAGCTTGATCGCCCTCTGCGGGCATAATCAGGGCTCGGCGACCGATGCGATGCGTTGCAGCAGCGACCGACGCAGCGGTCCCATTCAACGAGGTAGTGAATGAGCGTTAGAATTTCTGGAGATTTTCTTGCGATGGACAATCGCATCAAACGTCTGATCAATCAGCAGGCGCAGGCGATTCAAGCCAGCTTCCCTAGTCGAGAATACGAGATACAGGCGCGAATAGCCGAAGAGTTCGACCAGTTGAACGGACATCGCGTCCGTTTCGAGCTGGTCGTCTCCTCGCCAGAACGGCAGCAGGTCATCGTCCGCGAGGCACAAAAGAAGGCCGAAGAATCGATCAAATCCGCCTTCACGAGTCTTAAGTCGAAACTGCGCCGTCTTGGCGCGCGGCGATCTCAGCAGGCAACACCTGCGCCCACGAACCTGCCCGTCGCAAGCACCTAGCGCCGACCATCGCCAGCGCTTGGATGACCCCGTCTTTAGAGCATCCGCAGTGAAGACAGCCCGGCATCAACCCTGACAACCTGGCCGGTCACAAGGCTGGCCTCGGTCAGCAGCCAACGCGCCACCCCGGCCAACTCCGTTGCTGAGCCAATCCGCTTCAATGGGTGACGCTCAGCAGCGGCCTGCTGTTTGTCCTCGGTGCTCAGTAGGCGACTCGCCAAGGGCGTGTCGGTGATCGTGGGCGCGATCGCGTTGACCCGGATCTCTGGCGCCCACTCGGCGGCCAGCGAGCGCATCAGCCCCTCGACGGCCCCCTTCGCCGCCGCGACTGAGGCGTGAAAAGGCATGCCGGTGCCAACTGCAACGGTGCTGAACAGCACCACGGAGGCCCGATCGCTGCGCTTGAGGGCCTGGCAGGACGCCTGCAGGCTGCGCACGGCACCCATCAGATTGAGTTCGAAGTCGTCCCGGAACTCCTGCTCCCGAAGTCGACCGAAAGGCTTTAGCCGGATGCTTCCCGGGCAGTAGACCAGGCCATCGAGCTGCTCGGGCAGACAGTCGCTCGGGAACGGCTCGCTCAGGGCGTCCCAGCGGATGCCTCGGGACGACGGTCCATCTGGCACCTTCTCAGGTTCCCGCGACAGATGGGTGACCTGATGACCATATTCGACGAGGGAGGCGACCAGCGCCGCGCCGATGCCAGAGCTGCCGCCGATGATAAGGCTGTTGTTTGCCACTTTGGGCCTCCAAGTCGATGTGAGTATTGCAGAGGCATAGAGAGTCTATCCTCTTCAGCACCTTTGCAATCCTCGCTTTTTTGTCAGAAAGCCACTACATTATTTAGACAGTCGGTATTGAACCACCAACTCAGTCGCACCTTGACTTGCGTTTGAGCAACGCTTACCTCAGCTCCCTTGTGGGAGTGTCGCAGGATCACGCGAGCGCACCACGGCGGATTGACTCATCGCTTCCGACCGCCTGCCCAGACCATCAATCCCAACCACCTCCTTCAGGAGACCCATGATGAAGATTGGAATCATCGGCGGAACCGGCTTCGTCGGCAGCTACATCCTTGAAGCGCTGTTACAGGCGGGGCATGAGCTTCGCGTCTTAACCCGGCCTGGCAGTGAGCATAAACTCAGCTCGGACCCAAACTGCACGCCGGTCTGCGGCGACATCGCCAACGAGGCCGACATTCGCGACTGCCTCACCGGCGTCGAGGCTGCAATCTATCTGATCGGTATCCTGCGCGAGATGCCGCAGCAGGGGATCACCTTCGATGCCATGCAGCGGCGCGGCGCCGAGCGCACCATCGGAGTCGCCGAAGAGCTAGGGGTCAATCGGTTCTTACTGATGAGCGCGAACGGCATCGATACGGCTCCGCCTGAGGATCAGACCCCGTACCAGTCCACCAAGCTTGCTGCTGAGGATCGACTCAGGCACTCGAGCCTGCAGTGGACCATCTTTCGCCCATCGGTGATCTTCGGCCCGCCGCGCGGTCGCATGGAGTTCTGCACCCAGTTGAAAGCCGAGCTGATCGACAGCCCCCTGCCGGCGCCGCTGTTCTTCGCCGGTCTCTCACCCCTGGATGCCGGGGGCTTTCGGCTAGCGCCCGTTCATGTGGAAGATGTCGCTGCTGCCTTCGCCGCAGCCCTGACGCATGAGGATGCCATCGGCCAGACCTATGCGCTCTGTGGACCGGACAGCCGAAGCTGGAAGGAGATCCTGAAGACACTGGCGCAGGTGAGCGGCAAGTCGAAATTAATGCTGCCGGCACCAGCGCTCGTCCTCGAGCCGGTCGCCGCCATGCTTGGCCGCTTCAGCTGGTTCCCGGTGACCCGCGATCAACTGCGGATGCTGCTGAGTGGCAACACCTGCACCGATGACGGGCTTGCGCGTCTCGGTATCAACGGACGACCCTTCGATCGAGCGACCCTGAGCTATCTGACTAGCCCATAGAGAAGCTGCGCCCTTCCCGTCATCGCCTTACCTTGTCACCTAGGCGGCGCTATTGTCCGCAGCGGGTCGGAGTTGCTCAGGTCTCAGCGTCGGGGTGAAGTAGACGTCGGCATCGTCAAGATCGACGTCCTTGCCCTCGGCATCAACCAGTGGCTGATCGTAATCCTTCCAACCCCGAACACCGGTCTGCAGCGAGACGACATTCTCGTACCCCAGCACTTGCAGCGAATTCGCGGCCAGGATGCTGCGATTCCCTGAACGGCAGACGACGACGATCTCGCGCTCACGCGCGCGAACCAACTCAGGCTCGGTCTCCTCGTAGTCCCATTCACAGGCCGACTCCAGGATGCCACGCGGCACGTTCATCGAGCCTGCGATGTGCATGGCGTCAAACTCAGTCGGCTCGCGGACATCGAGGATCAAGAGATCAGGATTGGCCTCGAGCCGCTCCTCGAGATCCCAAGGCATGATCTCGCGGACATCGGTCAGACAGTTGCTGATCAGTTCCAAAAAATTCTTCATTGCTACTCAGTTCGTTGCTTTCGCTGGCCTACTGTCGGTCGCAGAGCCCCTGCTCGACCGCGAGCACCGCGGCCTCGACGCGTGAGCGCATCTTGAGCTTACGCAAGATGGACTTGACGTGGAGCTTCACAGTGCCCTCGGAGATCCCAAGCTCGTTACCAATCACCTTGTTGCTCTGACCGCCCGCCAGATGGCAGAGGATCTCCATCTCGCGTGGTGTCAGATCCGAGAATGCCACCGCGGGCTCATCCTTGGCGACCGACTCTTGACGCACCGCGCGTGCCAGCGCCCCGGTCAACTCGGGCGCGACGACGGTCTTTCCAGCGATGATCCCCTGCAATGCCGCCACCAGATCGTCCGGCTCCATATCCTTGAGCAGATAGCCGTTCACGCCAGCCTGAAGCGCATCAACGACATCCCGCTCATCGGTGCTCGTGGTCAGCATCGCGACACGCCGCTCGATGCCTTCTCGCCGCATCTTTCGCACCAGATCGATGCCATTCTCACCCGGCATCCGCAGGTCCATCAGCACCACATCGGGTGCGCAATCCCGGGCCAGACGCAACCCAACATCGCTGTCACCGACCGCGTCGATGACCTCGATCCCACGCCGCTCCAGGAGCTCGAGCAGGCCAATGCGAAACAGGGCATGGTCGTCGATGAGCAAGACGCGCATCAGCTCACCTGCTCCGTCGCGGTGCCGCGGGCGCTCGGATTGAACACCAGCTCGACCCGGGTGCCCTCACCGGGCTCACTCTCAATGTTCAAGGCCGCGCCGATCCGACGTGCCCGCTCCTCAAGGATCGACAGGCCGATATGCTCACCCGGATGACCACTGCGCCTCGGCGTGCTGAAGCCAACGCCATCGTCCTCGATCAGCAGCACGTACTCACCCGTTTGTTCGCGGGTCAGCAGAACACGAACGGTCTGGGCCTGTGCATGCTTGCGCACATTGGTCAGGGTTTCCTGGACAATCCGCATGATCTGCAGCTCCTCGGCGGCCGAAAGGTCAAACGGCCGACAGCCCATCTGAAAGGCGGCATGGATGCCGGTGCGCTGACCGAAGCGGCGAGTGATCTCCTCAAGCGTTGGCATCAGCCCGCGCCGATCCAAGGGCGCACGGAAGCTCGCCAGCAGCTCGCGCAGCTCGCCATGCGCCTCGTCGATCCCGTTACGAATCCGCCACAGGTCCGCCTGGGCCTCGTCCGGGATAGCATACCCCGCGAGCGCATCGGCCAGCATCCGCACCTGCAAGCGCAGGCTGGCCAGGGTCTGGGCCAGCGAGTCGTGCAGCTCATGGGCGAGCGAGCTGCGCTCATCCAAGATCGATAGCCGCCGTGCCTCATGATCGGAGCGGTACTTGGCGATCGCCACGCCGATATGCTGGCCGATGGTCGCGAGCAGATCGAGGATGTCTTCACGCCGGCTGATACCAGAACGCTCGATGAAGATCGAGTAGGCCCCGAGCAGCTCATCATGATGTTTGAGTGGCACGGTCACAACCTCAAGCTCATCACTGTCGAACATGCGCCGACCATAGACTCGTGAGCAGTAGCGCAGATCGTTGTCGCAGACGATCTCGCCGGGGCAGAGGACGGTACCGCAGAGACAGAGGTCGACCGGGGCCATGTCTTGCTCGCGCACCAGATCGTCATCGAGCCCGATCGAGCCGACCAGCCGCGGACTGCCATCCGGCGCCACCAGCCGCACCGTGGCCGCGCGGCCATTGACCATCTCCTTCAGCGTACGCAGGAAGCGGATCAGCAGCGCGTCCAGGCTCTCGGCCCGGGCAATCTCAGCGGCGACATCGTAGAGGATCTTCAGCGATGCGGTCTTCTGCGCCAGGCGCATGGTCTGGCGTGCGACGCGCGTGTCCATGTCTTCGTAGAGATCGGTCAGCTCCGCATTCAGGGCGCCGATGTCGCGCGCCATGCCGTCAAGCACGCCAACGTTTGACAGCGATCGACTCGCGCCCGGCTCGCCCTGACAGACCCGGGCAACCGTATCCTCCAGACTGACCAGCGGCATCAGCAGCTGTGTCTTCAACCGCACAGCGGCAAACAGGGCAGCCCCGAGCCCAACGCTCAGAAAACCGAGACAAAGCCACTTGGGCCAGGCCTGCCCGGGCGAGACGATATTGACCAGCAACAGGCTAAGCGCGCCAAGCAGCGCCAATGCCACCGTCGCTAAGGGCCAGGCGAGACGCGCTGAGACCAGGATCTGGCGCGCGCGGCGCCCTGCCTCGGCGCGTGACGCTCGACATCCATCCTTTGCAGCGGAGCCTGCAGCCATCGCAGTGGGACTGAATGCTGGGGTGCTCCCGGTTGCCGAGCCTTGTCGGTTGGCTTCCCGAGCCCCGCAGCTTGAGGCCTCTTCGGCACCATGCAAGACCGGTTTAACGCGCAGCGTCATGGGCCCGCCTCCGGTTGATCCACCTCGCGCTCGCGCTGTTGCAGCTCCCACATCGCCGCGTAGGTGCCACCCTGAGCCAGCAAGCGGCGGTGCGCCCCTTGCTCGATGACGCGCCCCTGATCCATCACCAGGATGCGATCGGCGTCGACTACCGTCGAGAGCCGATGCGCAATCACCAAGGTCGTATGGTCCTCGGACACCTCGGCGAGCGTCTGCTGGATCGCCTGCTCGGTGCGGCTGTCGAGCGACGAGGTCGCCTCATCGAAGATCAGAATCCGCGGCCGCTTGAGGATGGCGCGGGCGATGGCGACACGCTGCTTCTCACCCCCGGAGAGCTTGAGGCCGCGCTCGCCAACCACGGTCTCCCAACCATCCGGCAGCCTGGCAATGAAATCTGCGATATGAGCCAGCTCGGCCGCGCGCCGGACCTCGTCTTCGGTGGCGTCGGGTCGCCCATAGGCCAGGTTGTAGCGGATGCTGTCGTTGAACAGCACCGTGTCCTGGGGAACGACGCCGATCGCCGACCGCAGGCTATCCTGCAAGACGCCGCGGATATCCTGATCATCGATCAGGATGCGGCCCTGTTGCGGGTCGTAGAAGCGAAACAGCAACCGGGCCAGGGTCGATTTGCCAGCACCGCTATGGCCCACCACGGCGACCTTCTCGCCTGGATCGATGCGGAAATCGACCTCATGCAGGATGGCGCGCTCCGAGTGGTAATGGAAGCCCACGCGCTCGAAGCGCACAGCGCCCTTATGCAACACCAGCGGTGGCGCACCTGGGGCGTCGGTGATCTCGGGTGCGCGCTCGAGCAGCTTGAAGACCAGGTCCATATCGGCCAGCGCGTACTTGATCTGCCGGTAGACGATGCCGAGGAAGCCAAGCGGGATGAACAGCTGCAGCATGAAGGCGTTGACCAGCACCAGATCGCCAATACTCATGCTGCCGTTGACCACGCCCTGGGCGGCATAGGCCATGATCACGGTGACGCCAATCGCGATGATGCTGCCCTGGCCGAAATTGAGCAGCGACATCGAGGACTGGCTCTTGACGGCAACGTCCTCCCACTCGGCGAGGGTGTTATCGTAGCGATCGAGCTCGAGGCGCTCATTGCCGAAATACTTCACCGTCTCATAGTTGAGCAGGCTGTCGAAGGCCTGGGTGTTCGCGCGCGAGTCGAGCACGTTCATCCGGCGTCGATAGTCCATGCGCCACTCGGTGATCGCGAAGGTGAAGCCGATGTAGACCAGCACGGTGCCAAAGGTCACCAGGGTGAAGATCAGCTCGTACTTGGTCAGCAGCACCGCGGCCACCAGCGTGAACTCGACCAGCACCGGGATCACGCTGAACACCAGATAGTTGAGGATGGTCGCGATCGAGCGCGTGCCGCGCTCCAGATCCCGGCTCACCGCCCCGCTCTGTCGGCCAAGATGATAGCTGAGCGAGAGCTGATGAAGATGCGTCAGCACCCGTGTCGAGAGGCGGCGCATGGCGCGGAAGCGGACCCGTGCGAAGACCACATCGCGCAGCTCGTTGAATAGGGAGCTGCTGAGCTTGAGCGCCCCGTAGGCCATCAGCAGGCCGATTGGCAGCACCAAGGCCTGCTCGCGGGCCTGCTCGAAGGCATCGACGATATTCTTGAGCACGAGCGGCACGCCGACATTCGCGAGCTTGGCCATGACCAAACAGGCCAAGGCCAGCAAAGCGCGGCCGCGGAACTCGGCCAGATAAGGCAAGATGCCACGGAGGTTATGGCGGTCACGCCGATCTGGGTGGACGCGCTCCGTGGAGGCATGGATTCGAATCATGGGCTTGTGGCTTTCAGACGACCTTATCGAACGGATACAACGGCCAGATCAGACGGCCGCGATAACGCTCGGCGATGACGATCAGCGATGACAGACAGTAACAGCGGGCAGGCTGTGGCGCTGGAAACGATGCAGGCTGCCAACGATCTGTTACAGATCGCGCCCAAGATATTGACCTCAACCGGGTCAATCCTACCTTGTACGGACGGGCGTTGACGGCCTTCGGCGTCAGCCGCACATCGATCTTCAGCGAGCGAGCTTCATCTCGGTCGCTGTCCGCTTGCTACACGAGATGAGGTCTCATGATGTCAGAACCCATGCTGGAAGGCACCGGCTGCAGTATGCACGAGCCCTATGCCCTGCAGGTGCTCGGCCCGGATATGGAACCGGAGTTTCCCGATAAATGCGTGGTGATCGTCGAGCCGACCGAACAATGCCGCGATGGCATGTATGTCTTCGCTGAGGTCGAGGGCGTGCGTTGGATGCGCCAGTATCGGCGGAATGAGCAGGGCCGCGAATGGCTGCTGGCGTTGGACCCGCGCTTTCCCGAGATCGAGCTGACGGGGCTGGAATGGAAGGTGTTGGGTGTCATCATCCAACGCAACCTGCGTCGCAAGATCAAGCACTACGACTATCGCGACGCCGGTGCCAGCTCAAACGTCCCGGCCAGCCAGCTCAATGCGGTCGACATTACCCGCCAGGGCGCGTGAGGCGCACTATCAGCCTGCAGTGGCGCCGTTGCCGTCATTGCAGTGACCCACACCGATGGCTAGCGCTTGCCTTGGTCTGTCTCGCGCTGCTGATCACTGGCTGTAGCGATTCGCCATTTGGCTCGACGTCGACGACCGAGGGCGCAGTCTCCAAGCCCGCACGTCCCGCGGCCGAGCATCTGGTCACGGCCATCACCACTGAGCGAGCCTCGATCTCGGTGCCGCATGAGCGCCCGGGCAGCTTACGGCTGCGCCGCCTGGTCCGACTGCACAGCCAAGAGGAAGGTCGCATCACCGAGCTCGAGGTCTATGAGGGCGACGCGGTCGAGCAGGGACAGACGCTGATCCGGCTCGAAGACGACCTGCTCCGGGCCGAGCTCGATGCGGCACGCGCTACCTCTGCCCAGGAGCGATTGGACCTGAAGCGCCTCGAAGGACTCGCCGGACGTGGCGGCGCCTCCGAAGACGAGATCGCCCAGGCACGCACCGCGGTCGCCGTCGCCGAGGCCCAGGTGCGCGTGTTGGAAACACGGCTGGCATTCACCGAGATCAGCGCCCCTTTCGGCGGTCTGGTGACCGCGCGGCTCGCCGAGCCTGGCGATTTTGTCACCAAGAACACTCATCTGCTCAGTATCGCCGACCCAGCATCTTTGATCGCTGAGGTGTTGGTCTCGGAGCTGGTGCTGCCGCAGCTCAGCGTTGGTGATCCAGTGCAGATCCGCATCGATGCGCTAGGCGGATTGGTCGTGACCGGCCGCATCCTGCGCATCCACCCCACGCTCTCCGAAACTGGCCGCCAGGCCAAGGTCGAGATCGCCTTCGATCAGATCCCAGCCGGCGCGCGCGATGGACAGTTCGTCCGCGCCCGTTTCGAGAGCCGAGGGATTCCGCGCCTGATGGTCCCCTTCCGCGCCCTGCGCCAGGATCGGGACGGCCCCTTCGTCTGGATCATCGATGAGGCCGGCAAGGCGCAACGCCAGTCGGTCGAGACCGGCGTTCGCATCACCGATCAGGTCGAGATCATCGCCGGTCTCGAGCCCGGCATCCAGGTCATCACGCGCGGCTTTCTGGGCCTGACGGCCGATGAAGAGGTCCGCGCCGTCGAGACGAATCCGCTCTGAGCCGTAAGATCTGAGACTCATCGACCTCCTCGAACGGCCCACCAGCTGGGCCAAGCAGATCATTGATGACGAGGGTTTCCAGCTCATCACGAAGCGCGGCGGGTGGTTTCGTCTGCAGCAGCGACATTGTTTGTCTCCCCTCAGTCGGTCAAGCGTCCTTCGGTGGCGAGCGAGTGTAGCGGATTCCACGTTCGCCGGAAGATCATGCAGAAACCCTCAAATGGCCCTCTCAAGACGGTCTCGGAACTCAACGAAAGACGCCATGGTGATCCGTAACGCATCAACCTGCCGAAACTGCACAAGGTACGATAGATCCGATGCAGAGGGCTCATAGCCGAGCGCTGCCGCGAGCTGAGACTTCAGTGAGTTGGGCGAGCGATCGTTGCCGGAAGCTGCCTCCAAACCGCTACAGTGCTGATAGGGCTGATCCGGCTTCAGCGCACACAACAGCCAGGCCTCGGACTTCGGTTTCGGAAGCATCGGCACGCCATGCGTGAAGTCTTCCGCCGCAAAGCCATCGAGCATCGATTGCCACTTGGACTGCCAATCGCCGCGGCCCGCCGATTGGGTGCCATCCGCATCACGAAACAAGACGGCGACGATCAGGTCGTTCCTCTCCGCGCCCAGCGCAGCGGCGGCCTTGGCCAGACCGCGCGCATTGCGATAGTAGTAGCTCGTCTCGGCTCGCCGCTTCTTGCCGCGTAGGCTCAAAGGCTTGAGCCCCTTGGCGAATGCGTCCAGGCCCTGTTTCGATAACCCATGCACCAGACCCAATTCAATGCTGCCGAAGCCCTGCCGCGCTTCCGCGATCTGATCGACCAGCCAGGCCATCGGCCCCGGCTCGAAGTCATCAGCCTCACAACGCTGCCCAATCGTGCAACGTCCCATATCGGTCGGCCCTTCGCCGCTGAGCAGAAAACGCATCGTCTACCCGGGATGATCCTCGGTGGTCGCGGCGATCTCTTCTGGCAACCGCGACAGCTCGGTATCCACAAAGGCCTCACCAGGCCCCATCACGGCCAGCTTGGCATTCAGCGACGGGATCGAGAAGAAGGGCACCGAACGGGTGCGCCCTGCATCGTCTCGATAGAGATACTGAACCCCCGCGCGCGCGACCTCATCATCCAGCCAATTCAGGATCATCGGACTGTGCGTGGTGACCAGCACCTGCTGGGGTGCCTTGAGCAAGCTATCGAGCAGAAACTCGACCAATTCCGGATTGATGCCGTTCTCGATCTCGTCGAACAGCAGGAACGA
>CAZEZH010000008.1:0-50836 GCA_964516305.1 uncultured Halochromatium sp.
GCGCCGCAACTGCTGCACCGCCTCCGGCGCACGCGTTGCGAGATCGCTGCGATAGAGCAGCACCGCCTGGTAGTCATCGAAATAGCCGAGATCGTCGGCCAGCTGCACCAATCCATAGCGTTCGATCTCGGCATCGGTGGTGTAGACCACAGTCGCGTCGATGCGACCGCTGGCGATCCCGCGATAGGCGAGATCATGATCCAGCCCCTGCACGCGCGTCTGCGGCAAACGATAGCGGCGTTTCAAACCAGGCCAGCCATCGCCGCGATCCAGGAACTCGTTGCTGAAGCCGAAGCGCAGGTCGGGATGCGCACGCAGGTCTGAGATCGTCTCCAGGCCAAGCCGCTCGGCAGTCTCTCCCGTCACCGCAACCGCATAGGTGTTCTCGAAACCGAGCGGCGCCGACATCTCGACCCCGCGTGTTGACAGCTCGGCGCGCAATGCATCCAATCCATCCAGCCTCTGATCGGCCAAGATCTCGCGCAGCAGAGTCCCCGAGTACTCGGGATAGACATCGATCTCACCAGCGAGCAGTGCGCCCCAAAGGATGCGCGTACCACCCAAGGCCGTCTGATGCCTGACCTGAAAACCTGCATCGGCCAACAGCAAGGTCAGCGCGTCCCCCAAGATCACCGACTCGGTGAACTTCTTCGAGCCGACCGTCACGGAGGCCTTTGCTGCGGGATCGCGTGAGGCTTCGATCGGCTGTTCCGCTAGCGGCTCGACCAACGCTTCGGCTAGCGTCGCGATCGGCACGGCCAGCGCCACGACCAAAAGCAGAAATCGAGTCATCGAACACCTCTGAGCAAAGGGGCCACCAACCAGAAAACATCCCCCGCCTCGCACTGAGCCACTGCTCACTGAGGCAACAGCCCCGGGCGCCGTAAAGGCCCAAACGCGGCATCGACAACCTCGAACGGCAGCGATACCCCGACGGGCAGGTGCAGCATCCCGGTCGCACGCAGCTGCTCGCAGCCGTCGTGCTTCAGCATGACCGCGATGGGCTGGAACTGGCCTTCCTCTGCGGTCGGCACAAAGGGCCTTGTCACGAGCGCAGTAAAGGGTGTCGGCCAGGAATCCGTGATCACCATCCAGGGCCACTGTAGGCTATAGGGCTCATGATCACCAAAAGGAATGCAGGCTGCGTCACTGCTAGCGACGATGTCCTGCAGACCACGCACGCCCGTCCACCAAGCGGACGACTTTGCCACTAGCAGCATCAACACTGCCACGCCGAGCATGTGCATAGCGGTGGTTGGCAGCCTGCCGCAGGCAGCGCTTAGTCCTGTTTCCTTCTGTATGCCTTGCTCTGCTGCCCGCTGTAGGCTTTGCCCTGCTTCCCTCCGCATGCCTCGCCCTGCTTCCCACCGCAGGCTTTGCCCTGTTTTTCTCTGCAAGCTTAGTCCCGCCTCCCTCTGCAGCACGAGCCAGGTCACCGCCGCCATTCCAAGCAAGCCGACGCCTAGCGTCATGGCCGACTTGAGGACGATGCCTTCACCCAGAAGATATTCAGCGCTGACCCAAGCAGCGATGAGCAACACTAGCCACAAGAGCAGCAGCAGCGCTCGAGACGCTCGGAATGACAGCTGGCGGCGATGCAACGCCCAAAAGCAAAGCAGCGTCACGCAGACCAGCATCGCGATCAACAGATGTTGTGCAACGGTCTCGCCAAACAGATAGCCCAACGCACTTGAGGGGTTGAGCCGCCCGCGCTCGTAGTCGTTGAGACCGAAGGCCGTCCAAGCGACCCGCGCAAGCCCGTTGGCGACGAGCCAAAGCCCGATTCGACGCCAAACGCGGCGCTCTTTGACAGCAACCGAAGCAACCCAGTCACCAGACTCCCGCGACAGCAGCCAAGCGACCAGACCAAGGCCGACACTGAAGATGAAGGTCATCGGATGCAACAGGAGCAACAGAGGCCCCCAAGCGATGGCCAGGACCATGACCCAGCGACGCTTGGGCAACAACAGCATCGCCAGCAGCAGGGGCCAAGTGAGATAGAGCCCACTCAGCAGCTCCGAGACGCTCGAGAAGTTCAGTTGCAGGGCCAGGAACGACGGCAGTACCAGTAGAAACAGCGCCGGTAGGCGGCGCCGAAGCAGCAGCCAGCAGCCCACCAGAGCCGCCAGCGGAATTGCCATATAGGCCGCTGAGAAGATGAAGCGACCCAAAGCCAGATCTGCGCCCAGCCAGAATGCTATCACCGCCGGCAACTGAGGCAGGACAGCGGACACACGAAGGTTCGGCACGACCGCAGCGTGCTCGGTCACGATCGTGAAGAAATAGAACGAGCCATCCTCAAACAACGGCAAGCCGACCGCAGCGGTGACCATGTAGCCACAAACGGCAAGCGCGACAGCGAAATCACCCGCACGGCGGAACTCGTCGCTTTCGTCGGCGATCCAGTCTTTCAATTGCGGTTGCAGACCCACTAATTAACAGACAGGTGCGCTCAAGCCTTGGCTCACCTCGGTCAGCACCCGCTGCGGCTCGCGCTGGGCATTAACAAACTCGGCAACGAAAGGCTCAGCTGGAGATTGCAGCAAGGCTTGAGCCGAGCCCCGCTGGACGATGCGTCCAGCGCGCAGCAGGACCAGTTGATCGCCGAAGAATACCGCTTCGGCCAGATCATGGGTCACCATCAGCACGGTCTTGTGCAAACGCTGAAAGATCGCAGCCAGCTCACGCTGCAATTCGACTCGGATCATCGGGTCCAGGGCGCCGAGCGGCTCGTCGAGCAGGATCAGGTCTGGGTCCAGCATCAGCGCACGCATCAGCGCCGCGCGCTGTCGCTGACCGCCGGAGAGTTCGAGCGGAAAGCGGTCCAGCAGCGTGGCTGGCAGCTGCACCAACTCGGCCAGCTCCGCAAGCCGCTCGCGCCGCTTGGACGTCGGCCAGCCAAGCTCGCGCGCCATCAGCTCGACATTGGCACGCACGCTCAGGTGCGGAAAGAGTCCACCCTCCTGGATCATGTAGCCCATGCGCAGGCGTGCCCCGCGCAGGTTCTCGACGCCGAGCGGCGCACCCTCGAACCAGACCTCGCCAGCCTCGGCGCGGATCAGCCCAGCGGCCAGCCGCAGCAGTGTCGACTTGCCGCAGCCACTGGGTCCAATCAAGACTGTGGTGGCGCCCTCGGCGCAGTCGAGGTCGACCCCGTCGAGCGCAAGCTGGCCGCCGTAGCTTTTGGAGACACCAAGGTAGCTCAGCATTCAGCTAAGTCCCTGAGAAGCAGTCTGGCAAAGCTGCATTCGGCTACCTAAACGTCGTTCGTGCTATCTGCAATCGCTCAGAAACCACCGCCGGTGCGAAACCCGCCGCCCCCGAAACTACCACCGGTGCCAAAACCGCCACCACCGAAGCCACCGCGTCTCGATGAGCCGCCCATCGAACCCCCGCCTGAACCAACGCGGGGGCGCCCGCCCCAAGGCGAGCCACGTTGGTAGCCGCCAGAGCCGAAGTCCGGATTGGTGCGTGGCGGCCGATATCGATACTGCTCTTCAAGCCCACGTAACAGCGCCCTCCGGTCGAGAAGGCCACCGACGAAGTTGGCCAGCATCATCGCCACCATCGCCTTGTTTTCGAATTGCGAGCCGGGCCGGTCCATCCGTCGCTCGCGCAGTTCGCGCTGCAGCAGCGACAGCTCGCGCAGCCGTTCCTGTTGCTTGGTCCGCGTGGTCTCGGTCTGCTCGTGCATGAACGCAAGCCGGCGCTGCTGACGCTCAAGCTCGGCCAGGCTCGCGACCAGCCGGTCATCCTCCGGCATTGGGGTCGCGCGCGCGGCACGCTCGAGTTCAACCAGCTCTCGGGCGCCCAGGGCGTCAGCCAAACGATCGACCGCCGCACGGCTCTGCTCGTCCTGCCCAGCGACGAACGTCGAGCGCTGCTCGAGCAGCACGTCCAGACGCTGATGTGCGCCTTCGATGCGCTGGTCGACCGCATCAATTACCTCTTGCTCTCGATCCCGAGCCTGCTCCAACGCCGGGACACCATCAGCCGCCCGTGCGTCCTCGTCCAGCGCGGCCAAGGCGTCAATCTCGGCCTCGGCGCGTCGCTGCATGCGCTCGGCATGCTCGCGCAGCCGAGGCGCGATATCAATCAGACGCTGGTACGACAGGCGCGCATCGTTGAAACCGATCAAGCGTGCGACCTTGCCATCAAGCCAGGCCGTTAGCCATCGGCCGCGATACTCGGCGCTGCCATAGCCACGCTGCCAGAGGTACATGAACAGCGGGTCAGCGCGATAGGTGCTGCCCTTGCTCGCTTGTTCCTGCTCGCGCTCACTCGCCTTCTCGGCCGCGTGCAGGGCAACGCGCTCGGCCTCATGCGTGCGCTGAAGCTGCGCCTGATAATCGGCATCTGCTGCCAGACGCGTCTGTGTCGCCGCCTCGGCCTCGTCCAGGGTATCGGCGGCAGCCTGCAGCCGCTCCGCCTGCAGGCTACGCTCCTGCTCCAAGGCGTCGAGCTCGGCCTGGGCATCTGCGATCTCCCGTTCCAACACCGCAGCGGCCGCATCGCGCGCCTCGAGCAAGCGAGCCGCCTGCGCCTCGGCGGTATCCAAGGGGCCGCTCGGATCGGCATCCAACAGCTCGACATGCATCCGCGCCAGCGCTTTCAGCTGCTCAGCCCGCTCGTGAAGCAAGGCCTGCTGCTGCCCGCGCAGCTCGTCAAGTTGGGCATCGAGGCCTGCCAGCGTCTGCTGTTGGCCCTGCGCAACCTGACTGACCTCGGCAATGGCTTGACGACCACTGATCATCGACATCCCCACAGCTGGCATCCAAGTATCAGAGGCATGACCCTACCACTCCGTGATCGCCGCGCCGCTAGTTGACACCCGATAGTTTGGTTGCACCTCACCCGGCGCCTTACTGCCGAGGAGATCGTCTTGGAGGATGCCATCATCGGCCTTATCGGCCCCTACTCGTTCAAAGGTCGCTTGATCGACCCGCAGCCCCCAGCGCTCGACGCGCTCGATCTTTCCCGTCTCCTCATTGCGCACCGGCACCGCAACCGGCCGCCCACCGGCGCCAATCGCCTCGACGATGAGATAGTAGTTGCGCGCCTCGGGGTTGGCCTCCGGGATGCGCCAAACACCGCTACGCACGCCGGGCTCATTCACCACTCGAATCTGATAACCCACAGCTAGCTGAGCACGCAGCTGCTCCAGTTCCGCTAGCAGGTCTTGGGCACGCCCAGGCTCGTCTTCACGCAGCGCCTGCTGCGCCGCGCTCAGTAACTGATCAGCTTGGGTCTTCACCGTCGCCGAGCGCGCCAGCTCTCGCACCTGGGCGTGCCGGGCCTCCAACTCGCCAGGCAAGGCGTTGCGCGGCATCACCACCAGCAGCATCCAAGCGGCCATCAGCAGCAGGAGGGCAACGAGCCCGCCCAACAGCCACTTGCCCCAGCGGTTGCGGCTAACATAGATCCGCGCCAAGGTCACCGCGAACGACGGCGCCGGCGGTTGATAGACGAAGCGATCCTCGCGCAGCGCCAGCACGCCCTCGTCGAGTACTGCCTCGCTGACCTCTATGCCCTGGGTCTGATAGACCCGCTGCAGGCGCGCCTTCAACGCCGCCTCGCGCGTGCCGCTGTCGAGCTCCTGCTCGAGCAGCCGCTGCTGGCGACGCAGGGTGTCGACCACATCCATCGCTAGCATCAGATCGTCGAGCGGAGCAGCCGCGGCCCCACCGCCGAAATCGCTCTGCGCCGGACTCTGGCTTTGTCGATGGTCGTGTTCTGGCATCCTATTCGGGTCCTGATCCGCGAAGCGGCAATTCAACAACAAACAGCGCAAGCCGGTCGTCTACCAGCGCCCTGGCGACTGGCAATGCGCATCCGTTAAGCCGCAGCCAAATCCTGCCCCTGCTCGGCCAGCCGCGCCATGCGCCGCTTGCCATCCTCGACCGCGTCGCGGATCTCCTCGGCATTGCGCGTGGAAGCGATCCGCATCTCCTCGATGATCTCGCGTGAGCGAGTTTGGTAATTGACCACCGAGTCAACGAGCTTCTTCACCGATTCAGCACGCACGGTCGGCCCATAGCCCGCCTTGATCGCCTCTTCCTGGACCTTACCGCCGATATCAGCCAGCACCTCAAGTGATTGGCTGATGCCATCTTTCATCGCATTCACCGTTTCGGTGGTCTCGGCGAGCCCAAACATGCCAGTGAACGATGCGCTTAGCGCGGTGAGCACAGTCTCATTGGTGGTAAAGAAACTGATCGACTGCTGATACAGGCGCTCCTTGGCATTGGTGGTCTGCAGCAGCCGCGCCATCACCACCTCAGAGGTGTTGTAGGAGACCGTCAGGTTATCCGACAGATCTTTGGCGATCTGATAACGCTTCTCGACGTCCTGCAAGGCCCGCACTTGCTCGTCTCGGCTCATCTCCAGCCGGGCGCGGGCAGCAGCATCATCGCCGCTGAAGGCTTCAATCCCCTGCATCGCCTGATCCACCTCCGCGCGCGCGGCCTCAAGCCTTGTCTCGGCGATCTTCAGCACCTCAATCGCCAGCACCTCAGACGATTTTAGCGCACCGCGAAAATCCTGATAGGCATCCAAGATGCGTTGCTCGCGCTGGATCTGATCATTGGTGCTTTCCGTTACCTCCAGATAGACGGCCTTGATCTTGTCGAAGCGCTTCGGAATGTCGCCGCGCGTTGCCTTCATCCACACATTGGCAACGCGCTCGAAGGTATCGACCTTCCCATCCTCGAGCTGATCGACCATCATCTTGGCATCATGGCGAATGCTGTTGAAGGCATTGGTGATGTCTTCGAAGCGGGTACCAATGTCCATCGCCTGCACCTGCTGGCGCACCACGGTGTTGAAGGTGGAGGCCTGGGCCAAGGTCCGCGCGATGGCCGTGACCCTCGCCTCATCGAGGCCAGCGATCGCGTTCAGCAGCGGAACCATCGGGTCATCTGCGCTGCGCTGCTCGGTGGGCGCCAAGCCCATCTCGTGCAGCGTATTCATCGCCTTGTCCAGGTACTGCATTGGGGCTGTCGTGGTGCTCATGGCTAGTCCTCTGGATCAACGCGCCTGTAGTCAATTGAACGCCGCGATGAATGATCGAAGTCGTGCCCGACCCGCGGCGTGGAGAACATACATCCATAGCGGCGCGCCGACAAGCGACAACTCAAATCGATGATCGGGATCAAAACCCGAAATCAATCGCAGTAAGCGCGTTTGCGCCAAAACGCTTCAGCCAAAACCAAGAACCTGGCACACTTGCCAACGGCCTCGGCGCGCATCACCCACGCCGAAATTGGCTCGAGCCCAGTCGCAGGCGAGCTTGCCCAACCGCAACCAGCGCTCGAGATATCCTAGTCAACATTCCTGGGGAGACCACAGCACGACCATGACCGACAGTGTCAAGTACCTGCTCGACGAAGAGCACCTGCCCAAGTTCTGGTACAACATCAACGCCGACCTGCCTGAGCCGATGGCGCCGGTGCTCCACCCCGGAACCAAAACACCAATCACGCCGGACGATCTGGCCCCTATCTTTCCCCGCGCCGTCATCGAGCAGGAGATGAGCACCGAGCGCGAGGTTGAGATCCCGCAGCCGGTTCGCGACGTCTACAGGCAATGGCGCCCATCGCCGCTGTTCCGTGCCCGACGGTTAGAGCAGGCGCTCGATACCCCCGCGCGCATCTATTACAAATACGAGGGCGTCAGCCCAGCCGGCTCGCACAAGCCGAATACCGCGATCGCGCAGGCCTTCTACAACAAGGCCGAAGGCGTGAAGCGCATCACCACCGAAACCGGCGCCGGCCAATGGGGCTCATCACTCGCACTCGCTGGCACCTTCTTCGACCTCGAGATCCAGGTGTTTATGGTCCGCGTCAGCTTCAACCATAAGCCCTATCGCCGGGCCTATATGGAGACCCTCGGCGCCGAATGCATCGCCAGCCCCAGCGACCGCACCGAATCAGGCCGCGCCATCCTCGCCGAGCATCCCGACAGCACCGGCAGTCTCGGCATCGCCATCAGCGAAGCCGTCGAGCTCGCCGTGCAGCGCGACGACACCCGCTACGCACTGGGCAGCGTGCTCAATCATGTGCTGCTGCACCAGACCGTGACCGGGCTGGAATCGATCGAACAGATGCAGATGGCCGACGACTACCCGGATCTGGTCATTGGCTGCACCGGTGGCGGCAGTAACTTCGCTGGCCTCGCCTTCCCGTTCCTACACCAGGCCCTGCGTGACGACCTGAAGACCGAGTTCATCGCGGTCGAGCCCTCGGCCTGCCCAACACTGACCAAGGGCGCCTTCGCCTACGATTTCGGAGACACCGCCCATCTGACGCCCTTGGTCAAGATGTACACGCTCGGCTCGACCTTCGTGCCTCCTGGCTTCCACGCTGGCGGCCTGCGTTATCACGGCATGGCACCGCAGATCAGCCATCTGGCCAAGCTCGGGCTGCTCAAGCCGCGCTCCTACCACCAGCTCGAATGCTTCGACGCCGGCATCCGCTTCGCCAAGGCCGAGGGTATCTTGCCAGCGCCAGAGGCCAACCATGCTGTGCGCGCCGCCATCCACGAGGCCGAGAAGTGCCGCGAGTCGGGCGAGTCGAAGGCGATCCTGTTCAATCTCTGCGGCCACGGGCACTTCGATATGCAGGCCTACATGGACTACAGAGAGGGTAAGCTCAACGACCTGACCTATGATGAAGGCGAGATGGCGATGGCATTAGCGGGCCTGCCCAGCGGCTGCGCCTAACCTGTCGAGCGCATCGCCACCTCGCAGATGAAGCCCTTGTTTTCCGGCAAGCAACTGCCCAGGCAATCAACAGATTGGAATCTGTTGAGACCACCACCGACGGAGATTGTCATGTCGACACCCTCTGCACGCATCCGACCAGGTCAAAACGGTTCGCATCTCCGGCCGATACGCGTCGGCGTTCGGCCGGTGTTGAGCGCTTGCGCCCTCCTGCTCTGGCTCTGCTCGTTTGTCATCATTGCCGGCGAGGAGCCCCGGGGGCAGATCACCGCGCCCCAGGCCGGGCTCGGTGAAGTCGATGCCGAGAAGGCTGCGATGCGCCTACAGCTCGATCTCCTCAATCGTAAGCAATCGGATCTGGAGGCTGAGGCAGCTCAAGTGGGGCCACTCAAACGCCGGCTAAGCCAGAGCCAAACAGCCGCCGAGCGCGCCGCGGCCGCAGCCGAAGCGCTGCGCGCCGAGATCGCGCGGTTAAAGCAGCAGCGCCAAGGCGAAGCACAGAAGCACACCGCACAGCTGACCGCCGCCGAGCTGCGACTACGCGAGCACAAAGATCGGGCGGGCAGCCTCGATGCTCAGATCCAGCGCCTTGAGCAGCAGCTCGCACAACGCGCAGCGCAGATCGAGCGCTTAGAAGCGGCCGAAGCTCGGCGCGCGGAGACGAAGCGTCAACTCGAGATGCGACTCGACGAGCTGCGCGCCCGCTTGCCGGCACCTGAAGGCGGCACTGTCACCGCCGCTGACGCACGCGAAAAAGCACGCGCAGACGCGCAGACGCTGCAGCGCCTGATCAACGAAGGTCAGGGGGTCAACAACCCGCAGCTTTGGCAGCAGATCCGCGAGACTGAGAATGCATTGCATCGCAATCAGTATCTCCTCGCTCGCGCTGAAGGAAGTCGTACCGTCTATCGGGTACGGCCCGGCGACACGCTCGCGCACATCAGCGTAATGATGTATGGGACAGATGAGGCTTGGCAGGGGATCTTCGAGGCTAATCGTCACCTGCTCGATGAGCCAGATCGCGTCCTACCGGGTTTGACCTTGGTGATTCCATAGACTGCCACTTCTAACCCATAGCGGTCCTGAGAGCCGAATCTGCTTGCCCGTGCCCTATCAAGGTCCCAGACTCATCACCACAGACATCTCCCCTTTCGCGTGGGCCACGGCCAGGTCCACCCCACTGCACACTGATTGCTCGCTCGCTTCGCCCATGACGATCACGCCAAGCGCCTTTTTTGGTGCACTCGCGCACGACACCCGATTGCGAACGTTGATGCTGCTGTACCAGCATTCCGAACTCTGCGTCTGCGAACTGACCTATGCGATCGGGGTCAGCCAACCTCACCTCTCTCGCCACCTCGCACAACTGCGCGAGCTTGGTTTGGTCACCGATCGCCGCGCAAGCACCTGGGTTTACTACCGGATCAATCCAGAGCTACCGAACTGGGCGAAGGCGGTACTCCGAGACACCGAAGCCGGCCTGAAACTCATCCCGACCTTCATGAACGACGGTAGTGCGTTGAATAGGATGCCCAATCGACCCGATGCGCCGCGCTGCCTCTAAGGCGATTTCTGTCAAAGCCCATAACGCCCTGCTGGTCTTTTCGCGCGCTCTGCATCGCGTCGCCGGTCACACCGCCCGGCTATGCTCCCAACGACGCACCTTGAAGGCAAACAAAAACCCTGCGCAATTCGGTACGAGCTTTTCCGGCAATCGCCTAAGCCATCACATGATCAGCGCCGTTTAGATCGACAAGCTGTCATCACTCTGTAAACATTTGGTCATCCGTATATGCCATTTGAACGATAGACTACAGGGACCCTGAGATCCTTCGCACCCACGGAGACCAAGATGCGTCCGCCCGTACCGCTTGCGACCATTGCATCAGTATCCATCCTCTGCCTCTCCATCCTCAGTGGATGCCAACCGGAACAGGCCAACACGGCCGGCGCCCCCGAGCAAGCCCCTGGCGATAGCGCGATCACCGCTGCTGGGTCTTCATTCGCGGCGCCAATGTTCAACAAATGGCTTGAGGTCTATGGCGCTGAGCACACCGACCTAGGCCTGAGCTATGACTCCGTCGGCAGCGGCGCCGGCATCGAGCGCTTTATCGCAGGCAGCGTCGATATCGGCGCCACCGATGCACCTTTGCGCCCCGAGCAGGCAGATCAGATCGACGGCGGCTTCGCGCAACTGCCGGTCACCGGTGGCATGATCGCCATCGCTTACAACCTGCCCGATTTCCCCGGCCCGCTCAATCTCCCGCGGGACGTCTACACCGAAATCTTCCTCGGCAACACCTTCCGCTGGGATGACCCGCGCATCGCCGCCGCCAACCCCGGCCTCAAGCTACCGCACAAGCTGATACAGGTCGTCGGTCGCCGCGACTCCAGCGGTACCACCTTCGCCTTCACCAACCACCTCGCCGCAATCAGCGACGAGTGGGCGCAGGGCCCTGGCGTCGCCAAGCGTATCGACTGGCCCGGTGGCGCAATGGAGGCCAACGGCAACGAGGGCGTCGCCCAACGCATCAAGATCACCCAGGGCTCGATCGGATACGTCGAAGCCGGCTTCGCACAGCGCCTTGGCCTCTCGATCGCCTGGCTCGAAAACGAGGTCGGCGGTTTCGTGCTCCCCACGATCGAGACTGGTCGCCGGGGCCTCGCCAACGGCTCCGATATGCCACCGACCGACCTAACCCGCACCATCCCCGATCCGCAAGGTGCCCGCTCCTACCCAATCGTCACCTACACCTGGGCACTGCTGCGAGCGGCCTACGACACGCCAGCCAAGACCACAGAGGTACAAGACCTCGTGCGCTGGATGCTGACCGACGGCCAAGCGTACGCCGAGGCGCTACGCTACGTGCCACTGCCAGAGAACATGGTCCAAGCGGCGCTCGCCGAGCTGGATAACCCATAGCTAGGCAGCCTCGAGGAAGCAAGCCGAGACACCGGCTGTCCAGCAGCCGGCCAATCGGACTAATCTGTTCGGGGTAAACGACCCCACAACCAACAACCCAATCTTTCGGAGGCCACTTTGAGCACCCGCATCGGCATCAACGGCTTCGGCCGCATGGGCAGACTTGCGCTTCGCGCGGCCATGGATCGCGTCGCCGGCACTGACCTTAGCTTTACCCGCATCAACGAGATCGCCTGCAACGCCGCCGGCTCCGCGCATCTGCTGCAATTCGACTCGGTGCACGGGCGTTGGAACCACGACTGCAGCGGCAACCAAACCGCCAACGGCGAGCAGATCAGCATCGATGGCCAGACCCTCGCGTACAGCCAGCACAAGACCATCGCCGAAGGCGACTGGTCCGACTGCGACATCGTCTTCGAAGCCACCGGCAAGCATCACAAACACCCCGAACTGCTGCAAGGCTACCTCGACCAGGGCGTCAAGACCGTCATCGTCGCCGCGCCGACCCAGGGCGCGCTCGACATCGTCTACGGCGTCAACCACGACCGCTACAATCCGGCCGAGCACCGCCTCCTCACCGCCGCCTCTTGCACCACCAACTGCCTAGCGCCGGTGGTCAAGGTCATGCACGAGCAGATCGGCATCGTCCACGGTTGCATGACCACCATCCACAACATCACCAACACCCAGCGCATCGTCGACCTAGGCCACAAAGACCTACGCCGCGCCCGCGCCTGTGGCGAATCACTGATCCCGACCACTACCGGCAGCGCCAAAGCGATCACCAAGATATTCCCCGAACTCACCGGCAAGCTCAATGGCCACGCCGTGCGCGTGCCACTGCTCAACGCCTCGCTCACCGACTTTGTCTTCGAAGCCGCGCGCCCGGTCACCGCAGAAGAGATCAACGCCCTGCTCAAGACCGCCGCCAACGGCGAACTCGCCGGCATCCTCGGCTATGAAGAACGCCCCCTGGTCTCGGTCGACTACCTCAACGACCCCCACTCTTCCATCGTCGACGCCCTCTCGACCATGGTCATCGACGATACCCAGGTGAAGCTCTATGCCTGGTACGACAATGAATGGGGCTATGTGAATCGGATGATCGACATCGCCGAGATGGTCGCCGAATCCCTCTAACCTCAGCAGTCAACGCGCCCCCCATGATGGCAGCCGCAACCAGGCCAATCAGACCCGACAATCGTACTTAGCCTGGATCAAGGGCTGGTGACGGGCTCGGGTACCGCTGCGCGCGGGTGTGCGCAGCGGTACCCGAGCCTGTCCCGCTACGCCGCCAGAACTCAAACGCCAAACCACCCTCGGCAGATCAACTCAATAGCCGATCAACATCACGCATGGACAAGAACACCCGCAACTACCTAACGGTTACGGCCGGCTACTGGGCCTTCACCATCACCGACGGCGCCATCCGCATGCTCGTGGTGCTCTACTTCCACCAGCTCGGCTACTCGCCGTTCGAGGTGGCGATGCTGTTCCTCTTCTACGAGGTCTTCGGCATCATCACCAATCTGGTCGGCGGCTGGCTCGGCGCACGCATCGGCCTGAACCTCACCATGCACATCGGTATGGGCCTGCAAGTCTTCGCGCTGATGATGCTCACCGTGCCCGATGCCTGGCTCGGCGTGGCCTATGTGATGGCCGCCCAAGCCCTATCCGGCATCGCCAAGGACCTCAACAAGATGTCCGCCAAGGCTTCGGTCAAGACCCTGACGGGCGACGGCCCTGACGGCGAGTCCAAGCTGTTCAAGTATGTCGCCGTGCTGACCGGGTCCAAGAACGCACTCAAGGGCGCAGGCTTCTTCGTCGGCGCCGCGCTGCTGCAGGCGTTCGGCTTCCGCAATGCCCTCTTCTTTCTCGCCGGTGGATTGTTCCTGGTGATGGTCATCACCATCGCACTATTGCCTTCCGGCGTCGGCAAACTCCAGGAGAAGGCCAAGTTCACGCAGGTGTTCTCCAATACCCCGGCCATCAACTGGCTCTCGGCGGCGCGTTTCTTCCTGTTTGGTGCGCGCGATATCTGGTTCGTCGTCGCACTGCCGGTCTTCCTCTATGACGTGCTCGGATGGGATTACACCGAGGTCGGCGCCTTCCTCGCGCTCTGGGTCATCGGCTACGGCTTCGTCCAGGCCGGCGCCCCAGCGCTGATCCGACCAAACAAGCAGGGGCAGGGTCCCAGCGGACGCACGGCGCTGTTTGGTGCGCTGGTGCTGGCGGTGATTCCAGCTGGCATCGCGCTAGGCATCACGCAGGGGCCAGGTCTTACCCCGGGGCTTGCGACAACGCTGACGAATCTGACCGGAGCCGACCTGGGCTGGCTTATGACGGCCTCCACGCCCGAGATCCAGAGCGCGGTGCTGATCGGTGGCCTGATGCTGTTCGGCATCGTCTTCGCCATCAACTCCGCCGTCCATTCCTATCTGATCCTGGCCTATGCCGACTCCGACAAGGTCGCACTCAACGTCGGTTTCTACTACATGGCCAATGCTGGTGGAAGGCTCGCCGGCACGGTACTGTCGGGCCTCATCTATCAGCTCCAGGGTCTGGAAGGTTGTCTCTGGTGGTCTACCGGCTTCGTGCTCATTGCTGCCCTGCTCTCGCTTTGGCTACCTCGCGCTTCCCAAACAGCCGCCCATCCATCTGCACCGCCCCAATCCAAGCTTGTCGACGCCGAGGGCGTCGTCGAGCCGACACGGCTGGCCGAGCTCTATGCGCCTATCTCGGGTCGGATTCAGGGCTGTTCGGTGCGCGAGGGTGACGATGTCAGCGCCGGACAGGTCCTGCTGCGCATCCTGCCAATCCACGCCGACAGCACCGAGCATGGCGTCCAGGCGCCTTGGGACGGTTCGGTTGCACGTGCTCATGTACGCGTCGAGGGGCGCGAGGTCGCGGCGCAGACGCTGTTGTTCGAGCTTTTCGACCCGAAAAGCCTCGTGCTGCGATTCTCCATCGACGGGTCGCGGGCATCCGGCCTAGCCATCGGCCAAAACGTACAGGCCCACTTCACTGGCGCGCCGAACAGCCCTATTGTTCTGACGCTGACGCGCGCCTGGCCGGCTCTTGAGCCGGAGACCGGTCGACGCGTGTTCGAGGCACGCCTTCCAGCGCAAGCCGACTTTGCCATCGGCATGGCGGCACAGGTGCGCGTTGAGCTCGCCGGCGCCGGGCAACTTCCCGCTTCGACGACGCTCATGGAAGCCATGCCCACCTAGACCTGGGACACGCCTAAAAGAAAGCCCGAGTCAGGCATACGAAATTCCATATCTGTTAGTCTTGGCATCAGACGCACAGTCGCCTGCATCGTGGCAGGCGACGCCACCGCCTCTGGAACTTCTCTATGCCTGATCCCTTTTCCTGGCTCGGCGACCTAGTCGCCTATTCGCTATTCGGCCTGAGCCCCGATTCGGCCGCCGGCGCGGCGCTGCAGTTCTTCGTCATGGATGTGGCCAAGATCTTCGCGCTCTTGGTCATCGTCATCTACATCATGGGCCTGCTGCGCGCGCTGGTCTCGCCAGAGCGGGTGCGCGAATTTGTGCGCGGCCGGCCGGACTGGCAGGCGCGCGGCATGGCCGTCGGTCTGGGGGCGATGACGCCGTTCTGTTCCTGCTCCTCGGTACCGCTGTTCATCGGCTTCGTCGAGGCCGGCATCCCGCTCGGGGTGACCTTCTCGTTTCTGATCGCATCACCGATGATCAACGAGGTCGCAGCGGTACTGCTGATCGGCATCCTCGGTTGGAAGCTGGCGCTGCTCTACATCGCCGCCGGGCTGATCGTCGCCTGGTTCGGCGGTATCATCATGCAGCGCTTCAAACCGGAGCGCTGGGTCGAAGACTACGTCTGGAAGATCCATATGGGCGAGGTCACCGCTCAACGCCCGGATACCAGCTTGCGCGGTCGGCATCGGTTCGCCGTCGCCGAGGTCAAGGAGATCTTGCGCCGGATTTGGAAGTGGGTCTTTATCGGCATCGGCGTCGGCGCGCTCTTCCACGGCTTCGTGCCGGAGCAATGGGTGGTCGACAACCTCGGCGATGGCCAATGGCTGGCAGTGCCCGGCGCGGTGCTGGTCGGCATCCCGCTGTACTCCAACGCCACCGGCGTCATCCCCGTCGCTGAGGCCATGCTTGGCAAAGGGGTCGCGGTCGGCACCGTGCTGGCGCTGATGATGAGCATCGCCGCACTCTCGATACCGGAGATGCTGATCCTGCGCAAGGTCATCCGCTGGCAGGCACTGGCGCTGTTCGCCGGCGTGCTCGGGGTCTCGTTCGTGCTGGTCGGCTGGACCTTCAATTTGATCACCTGAAGCCCTAGTGCAGTAGGATCGAGTGCACTAGGATCATGCGGCAGATACTGGCTACCGGCCATGGCGCTGGACCACAGAAAGAATGACGAACATTAGTCGTTGGAGAAGAGACCCATATCACGTTGACTCATCATCTCGAGCGCCTTGCCTCCGCCCCGCGCAACACAGGTCAGCGGGTCTTCAGCAACGATCACCGGCAGGCTTGTCTCCTCGGCAATCAAGCGATCAATATTACGCAGTAGAACGCTCCCGCCAGTCAGCACGATACCGCGCTCGGCGACATCTGCACCAAGCTCTGGGGGCGTTTGTTCGAGCGCCTGCTTGACGACCGTGACGATGCCCATCAGCGGCTCCTGCAATGCTTCCAAGACTTGGCTGTTATTGAGTCGGAAGCTACGCGGCATCCCCTCGGTGAGATTGCGGCCTTTGACCTCGATCTCCGTTATCTCGGTGCTCGGAAAGGCCGACCCGATTCCATGCTTGATGCGCTCGGTCGCCGCCTGGCCAATGAAGCTGCCAAAATTGCGGCGCACATAGCTGATGATGGCGTCGTTGAAGGTGTCGCCGCCGACACGGATCGAATGGGAAAAAACGATGCCGTTGAGTGAGATCACGGCCACCTCCGCGGTACCGCCGCCGATGTCCAGCACCATCGAGCCACGCGGCTCCTGCACCGGCAATCCGGCACCGAGCGCGGCCGCCATTAGTTCGTCGATCAGATAGACCTCGCGCGCACCAGCGCTGGACGCCAACTCCTTGATTGCACGCCGCTCGACCTGGGTCGAACCGCAGGGCACTGCGATCAGCACGCGCGGGCTCGGACGAATCATCCGCGAGCCGTGCACCTTATGCAGGAAATACTGCAACATCTTTTCGGTGATCGTGAAGTCAGCAATCACGCCATCCTTCATTGGTTGGATAGCGCGAACATCTTGCGGTGTTCGACCAAGCATCCGTTTGGCCTCGTCACCGACCGCCACCACCACCTTGCGACCAGCCTCGCTGTCCTGCCGAATCGCCACGACCGACGGCTCATTCAGGACAATTCCCTGACCGCGACTATAGATCACCGTATTCGCCGTTCCCAGGTCGATCGACAAATCGTTGGAAAAGAGTCCCCGAAAGCGCCTCAACAACATCAAGTATTCCCCGAAAACAGCGACAACTCATCCGACAGATCCTAGACTCTGCGCTCGTCCACCCAAGGCGGTACGTCGCCAGCCAGCAGCCCTCATCAACGGTTCGCCGGCCGCTGGGCTCAGTGGACGAGCCAGCGGCTTAGCCGGAACAATATACCGCTCTGATCGAGGATTTTCTCGGCGCAATCAATATTCGGAATACCAAATTTGCTAGGCTTGTACCGATCATCCACCGCAGTCTTGGCGATGAGCCAATCTGCGGGCAGCAGTCTTGGAGTCGAAGACGCGCAACGCTTGCGTCGACTCCAGTTCTACGAACCCCGAGGCGCCTGCATCGATAAACGGCCACGGGAGCGATCGCCAACCTAGCAACGAGGTCAACCCATCATGAAACAAATCAAGGTCCTAGGCTCCGGCTGCCGCAACTGCGAGATCACCGCCAAGGTCATCAACCAGGCCGCAGCCGAGGCAGGTGTTGCAATTGAACTTGAAAAAGTCACCGATATCGCCGCGATCATGGGCTACGGCGTCATGTCCACCCCTGGGGTGGTCGTCGATGGTGTCGTCGTGCACTCCGGCGGCGTGCCGGGGCCGGATCAGGCGCGTGACTGGGTCCGCGAGAGCGCCGGCTAATCGAGCGCACCGACAACGCCGCCAGCAATGCCCGCAGCAGATCAGACGATTTTTCACCACCGAAGGGCCGGTGCTTCTTTCATCACCAGAATGACAGCTACTAAGCCGCAGACCAAGCACGGCACACCAAACGTCTTCTATCTGTGTCCATCTGTGGTTCTAATCTTCAACTATTGAAACGTCTCTTTATTCTGCGCTTTGCTGCGCGCATCCGACTTTGAGATTAGCCCGCGCTTGAGCAGCTCGGTCAGGTTCTGATCCAGGGTCTGCATGCCGTGCGCTTGGCCCGTCTGGATCGAGGAGTACATCTGCGCGATCTTGTCTTCGCGGATCAGATTGCGGATCGCCGGGGTGCCAATCATGATCTCGTGGGCGGCGATGCGGCCACCGCCGGTCTTCTTCAGTAATGCCTGTGCGATCACTGAACGGAGGGATTCCGAGAGCATCGAGCGCACCATGGTCTTCTCGGCGGCGGGAAAGACATCGACGATACGGTCGATGGTCTTGGCCGCGGAACTGGTGTGGAGGGTCCCGAAGACGAGATGGCCGGTCTCGGCGGCGGTCAGCGCGAGCCGGATGGTCTCCAGGTCGCGCATCTCGCCGACCAGGATGATGTCAGGGTCTTGGCGCAGCGCCGAACGCAGGGCCTCGCTGAAGCCGAGGGTGTCGCGGTGCACCTCGCGTTGGTTGATCAGGCAACGCTTGCTGACGTGCACGAACTCGATCGGGTCCTCGATGGTGAGGATGTGGCCGTATTCCTTGTCGTTGACATAGTCGACCATGGCCGCGAGCGTGGTCGACTTGCCCGAGCCGGTCGGGCCTGTCACCAAGACCAGCCCACGCGGCACATCAACGATGCGCTTGAAGATCTCGGGCGCCTTGAGATCATCGAGCGTCAGCACCTTGGAGGGGATGGTGCGGAAGACCGCTGCAGCGCCCCGCTTCTGGTTGTAGGCATTGACACGGAAGCGTGCGACGCCAGGGATCTCGAACGAGAAGTCGGTCTCAAGGAACTCCTCGTAATCCTTGCGCTGCTTGTCGTTCATGATGTCGTAGATCAACGCATGCACCGCGCGATGCTCGAGCGCGGGCACGTTGATCCGACGCATGTCGCCATCGACCCGGATCATCGGCGGCAGACCGGCCGAGAGGTGCAGATCCGAAGCGTTGTTCTTGACCCCAAAGGCCAGTAATTCAGCGATGTCGATAGCGCGCTCCTTAACGGCAGGATGATCTGGGCATCAACAATCCACAGCTCGTTGATAGAGCCGGCTTGAGCGGAAGCTCGCGAATGCGCCTGCGCATCGTCTCATCACCGGCTGCGTGCAGCTTGCACCGTCTCAGCGGTGATCTCACCGGCCTCGACGCGCTTGGCCTTGGCCAGCACCTCGGCCTCGAGCCGATCTTTGAACTGCTGGATGCGTTGACGCAGCTCGAGGTCAGTGACGCCGAGGATCTGCGCGGCCAACAGGCCGGCATTCTTGGCGCCGTTGATCGCAACCGTGGCCACCGGAACGCCGGCCGGCATCTGTACGATCGATAGCAGAGAATCCTCGCCCGACAGCGCCGACGACTTAACCGGCACCCCGATGACGGGCAGTGCGGTGATCGCCGCGACCATGCCTGGCAGATGCGCTGCGCCGCCGGCACCGGCGATGATGACACCCAACCCACGTTGGGCGGCCTGTTCGGCATAACTGTAAAGGCGCTTTGGGGTGCGGTGCGCCGAGACGATGCTCAGCTCATAAGACACTCCAAGCTCAGCAAGCACATCGGCCGCCGCCTGCATCACGGGCAGATCCGAATCGCTACCCATGATGACACCGACCCGGGGATTGGCTATCGCCATCGCCATTACTCCTTCTCGCTCCCGATCTCAATCAAGTCACGCACCTGTTCGGCCTTGCGCCGAGCGGATTCGATATCGACATCCAGCACGGTCACATGCCCCATCTTACGGAATGGCCGAGTGCTCGCCTTGCCATAGAAATGTAACGATACACCAGGGATCGCGAGCGCGGCCCGCAGCCCGCGGATCACCGGTGGGCCTGACTCACCGGGCGCGCCGAGCAGGTTGATCATCGCCGCCGGTATCATCTGATCCGTCGCGCCAAGCGGCAGTGCGGTGATCGCGCGCAGATGCTGCTCGAACTGATCGGTTATGCAGGCCTCAATGGTGTAATGGCCCGAATTGTGGGTGCGCGGCGCGACCTCGTTGACTAGCAGTTCGCCATCCTCGGTCAAGAATAGCTCGATGCCAAAGATGCCGATCCCTTCTAGGCCAGTCACGGTCTCGATGGCTAGGCGCCGCGCCGCCGCTGCGGTCTCTGCCGATATCCGTGCCGGAGCCAACAGCATGTCGAGGATATTCTCGCCGGAGCGAAAGCACATCTCGACCGGCTCATAGCTACGCACCTCGCCATCTTGGCCGCGCACCACGATCACAGCCAGCTCTTTGGCGGCCGGGATGAAGCGCTCGATCAGCGAGGGCACGGGCAGCGCTTGCGATCGCTCCGCCGCCGAGCGCATCACCACCACACCGCGACCGTCATAACCACCGCGTCGCGCCTTCTGCACCAGCGGATAGCCAAAGCGCTCAAACTGCTCCAGATCGGTTGGGTCGACCTCGATGAAGTCGGCGGTCGGGATGCCAAGCTTCATCAGCCGCTGCTTTTGCCGCAGCTTATCCTGGATCTCACCGAGCAGGCCGGCGGATGGCAGGATCTGATGACCCGCAGCGGCGAGCGTGGAGAGGATCTCGGCATCGATATCCTCGATATCGAAGGTGATGACATCGACCTGGTCAGCGAGCTGCTGCAGCGCCTCCGGGTCGTGCGAATCGGCCACGATCTGCTGCCCGGAGACCTGGCCGGCCGGTGAGCCTGGCGTCGGATCGAGCACCACAGAGGCACAGCCGAGGCGCTTGGCTGACTTGACCAGCATCCGCCCGAGCTGACCACCACCGATGATGCCGATACGCGAGACGGGATAGGGGTATTGGTCCGGCGACGGAGACTGCTTGGACATAGTCTGGAAAGGCTGATCAGGGACAACGCGCTGAGTGAGCGAAGGACTTCAGGATGATTGAGCGATGAGACGCTCACGAATCTGCGCAAAATTGGCCTCGGCCTCGGCCAGCCGCGCGCGGATCTCAGGCTCGTAATCGATCGCGAAATCAAGAAAGGTCCGCGCGACCAAGGATAGCTCGCGGGCTCGAGAGTAGACCAGATGCCAGCGACGCATGATCGGAAAGCCCTCGACATCGAGCAACGCAAGCCGTCCGCCGGCACTCTCGAGGGTGAGCGAGTGTAGCGACAAGGCGGCGATGCCAAGCCCACCAACAATGGCGCGCTTAATCGCCTCGTTACTTCCCAGCTGCATCCGCACCCGCGGCACCAGGCCCCCAACGGCGAACTGCGCAAGCACCGCGTCACGAATACCAGAACCCGATTCGCGCAGGATAAAGTTCTCTTCAGCCAGCGCGCTAAGCGGGATCGAGCATTGCCCCGCCAGCGGGTGATCGGCACTGGCAACCATCACCAACGGATTAGGTGCAAAAGGGATCGTCTGGATCTGAGCGTTGGTCTCGCGCGGCTGCCCCATCACATAGAGATCGTCGTCGTGACCAATGAGCCGTTCGAGGATCTGCTCGCGATTGGTCACCTTGAGCGAGACGTCGATGCCCGGATACACCCGACAAAAGGCGCCGAGGATCTCGGGGGCAACATACTTGGCCGTGGTCAGGACGCCAAGCCGCAGCCGGCCCCGCTTCAGGCCTTTGAGATCGGCGAGCTTGATCTCGAGGTTAGACAGCGTGTTGAGGATATCCCGACAGGCCGCATGCACCTCACGGCCGGCGTCGGTGGGCTCGATGGTCCGTCCAACATGACGAAACAGCGGTGCACCGATGGCCTCTGACAGCTTCTTGATCTGCATCGAGACCGTCGGTTGGGTCAGAAAAAGCTCCTCAGCGGCCCGGGTAAAACTGCCAAGGCGAACGATCGCCTCGAGCAGCTGCAGCTGGCGCAAGGTGGTATGGCGGATCAGATAATCCGAACCGTTGCTGCCCGTGCTGGTCCGCGCATCGGCGGGGTCTGGGATCGGGCTTTGCGGCATCGCGCTATGACGGCTGCTGCCAGCAGGCGGACCCTTGGGCTTACGTCCAGCCATTCGAGCAAGTCCTCGGCAATACAGGCGCTAGGCCAGGATCAGCCTGTCGGCTCATCGCGGGACTTGGACCAGCTGATGGTGGGAAGGGACATCAAGCGGCGCCGGTTGACGACACGCAAAGGTTGGCACCGCATCTGCCGGGCCAGAGCCATCCCGGGAAAGGATTAATCCGGCCAGATTCGCTGACCACTTTGGAAGGGATCATCGCTCGAGGGATTCTGCGCGCGCGAGTTACTCTCTAGGGCAGCGGCTCCGAAGGACGCCTGAGATGCACTCGACGATGGTTGCCGACTCCGGCGCGACGTCGAGGCCGCCTTGGCCGGTGCCTTCTTGCGCGTCGGTGAACTCGCAGCAGTTGTGCTGCTGCCACCCACTGACGATGCTGGCGCCTCAGCCGGCGCAGATAGGATCGTTTCTTCGCTCATCATCCATCCTCCAACGGATATAAGAGGAACGGCGGCTTGGTATGGCGAGGTCTCTGGCTTGAGGCCTGGCCTGTAGAGGCCGCGCACTAGGTTCCAGGATTATCCAGCAGGGCGTCGACCTCTCGAGCGAACTGCTGTAGTCCCTCTGCCACCTGATCAGTATCCTCTTCGGCAAAGAGGGTCAAGTTCACATAGGTGCGCCCGAAGCTCAAGTTCGGGTAGACCTCAGTCGCCTCGGAAAGCTCCGCAACGCCGTCTAGGAAGTCCCGCAGCGGCTCGTAGTCACTAAACTCGACCCGCCGCTCGAGCCGCAGCGGACGTTGGCGCTCGCGCCAAGGATGACCGCCTGTCTCAGTCTCGTCCACTGTCATCAGAAATAGGCCCGCTCATCAGGTTGGTGCCGAGGCACCCCGAGCGCTTCCAACCAGGTGTCGATCTCAGCCGCATGATGCAGCTCATCCTGCAGCAGGCCGTTAAAGAACTCGGCATTCTCATGGTCGCCGATACGCCGACAGAAACGCGTCGCCTCGTCGTAGAGGGCAACGATCTCCGACTCGAGCACTGCGTCTTGACGCAGCAAGTCGACCAGGTTGCGTGCAACACTGGCCGGGCGCAGCTGAGACGCGTTCGGCGAGACCCCAAGACCAAGCATGCGCTTGACCAGGCGCTCCGCGTGCTGCATCTCCTCGACGGTTTCACGCCGAAATCGATCGGCTGCATCGTTCAGGCCCCAAGCCTCAGTCAGCGCCGCCTGCGTCATGTACTGCTGCACGGCGGAATACTCAAGGCTTAAGGCTCGGCCGAGGTAGCCGAGCGTGCGCGGATGGACAGTTGCGTGACGCATGCGTCGGCTCAGTCAGTCGCGCCACCACCGGTCGGCAGCACCGGCTCCACCTCGCGATGCGGGCGAGCAATGATGTGCGCGGCCACCAGACCATCACCCACGCGCTCACAGGCGTCAGCGCCGGCACGCACAGCGGCGTTAACCGCACCGGTCTCACCACGCACCAGCACTGTGACGTAGCCACCGCCGACGAACTCACGGCCAATCATCCGGACTTCGGCGGCCTTGGTCATCGCATCAGCGGCCTCGATCGCCGGCACCAGGCCGCGCGTCTCGATCATTCCGAGGGCAATGCCCATCGTCTCGTTTGCCATCGAACTTCTCCTAGTGTTGACGCGCTGGGCTCAGAAGACCCCTGTCGCGATCGTGTCAAATGCGCCTGAGCGCCGTCTCCATCAGAGCCGGTGCCCAAGCCCAGCAAAGCCCAGCCAGCCACGTGGAGGCTAGGCCCGATGCCAGTTGGGCTATGCCCTCGCTCAGTCCTTTGAGGCGCTGCCGGTCGGCAGCACCGGCTCCACCTCACGGTGCGGACGGGCAATGATGTGGGCTGCAACCAGACCGTCGCCGACGCGCTCACAGGCGTCAGCACCGGCACGCACAGCCGCATTGACGGCACCCGTCTCTCCCCGCACCAGCACAGTGACATAGCCACCGCCGACGAACTCACGGCCGATCATTCGCACTTCGGCTGCCTTCGTCATCGCATCGGCAGCCTCGATCGCTGGTACCAGCCCACGCGTCTCGATCATGCCTAGCGCAATACCCATGGTCTCGTTCGCCATCTGTCTTTCTCCGTCTGTCTACTGTCTCTAATAAGGTTGTTATCGAGCGTCAACGCCGCTAAGCGGCATGGCGCGTCCGAACGGGTCGATCACGCCTGGCAAGAACCCTGACACTCAGCGGCCAGGCTGTCCGGCCTTGAACCCGTCGCCGGTGTTCTCGAGCACCGAATCGAGCTCAGGATGTGGACGGGCGATGATGTGCGCGGCCACCAGGCCGTCACCAACCCGCTCACAGGCGTCGGCCCCCGCGCGCACCGCCGCGTTGACTGCGCCGGTCTCGCCCCGCACCAACACGGTCACGTAGCCGCCGCCAACGAACTCGCGACCGATCAGCCTGACTTCAGCAGCCTTGGCCATCGCATCCGCTGCCTCGATCGCTGGCACTAGACCACGGGTCTCGATCATGCCCAACGCAATGCCAAATCTTTCGCCTGCCATTTTTGTCGTCTCCGTTAAAGACTTTTACGCCGCTTCGGTCGCGGTTGGGGGTTTAATTGGCCGAGCCTAGGCCGCCTGATCCTGTTGTTCCGTTGGCTGCTCATCGCCGCTGCCACTGTCTGGCTTAGCCACCTGTTCCGGCTCCCAGTAATCGATGATCCCGCCGATCGCAAGATCGGTCATGGTCTTGGGATCGCTCATCGCCAACCGCCCGGCTGAACCACTGACGGTGAAGACCCAATTCCCAGGTCGAACGCCAACAGGGTCCGTGGCCACCAGCAGTTTGCCTTTGTGATCCTTTAAGATCTGCAGACTGCAATGTTTCAGCCCCTCGATCCGTTCGGTGCAGTACAGGGTTCCCACGACCTGGTTGATATCCATCCCAGCCGCCCTACTGCTCTGCGTCCGGGTCCCAATCGTCGATGATGCCGACGATGGTCAGATCACTCGGATATTCTTTGCTGCCGGCGGCCTCACGCGCAGCCGAGCTGCCCACGCAGATCACCCAATCGCCAGGGATCGAGCCAACTGCATCAACCGCAACCAGCTGCGAACTGCCGTCCTGCACCACCTGCAGATGCTTGTGTTCAAAGCCTGGAATGCGATTGGTCGACACCAGCGGCTTAAGGACTTTGCAGATCTTCATCGGTGCCCAGCCTCAATGTCCGCCAGAGGTCGCGGGCTGTAACGACGAGCCCACGATCTCGATCGGTGCCCCAGCATCGCAATCACGCACCGCGCGCAAACAGTGGAGCATGCCATCGGCGCATAGCTTCGGATAACGCGCCTTCAACGCGGCAGCAATCCGCTCGCAATGCTCAACCGCGCGCTCGCGAGCACCAGGCACACCGCCGTGGTAGTCATAGCGCACGATGATCGGCGCCGGCAGCCCACGATTGATATTCAGACCACTAAAGATCTTGATACCAACGTCGAGATCCGCAGCCCCTTCCTCGACAGTGCCGAGGTAGGCAAAGTAGGTCAGATTGCGCAGCTGTATCTCTTCGAAACCGATGCCAGCACCGATGAAGCGCTCGGCATGACCAATATCTGCGTAGCTGCCACCGTGGTATTGCCGGACATAGTCTATCTGCGAGATGTTGTTCTCGATCAGCCCGACAATCAGCCGCACCATGCCGTCCGTCAGCGCAGCTGCAGCAGTCTTGCCCGGCGCATGCGCGCGCACCAGCTCCTTGATCCGCTCACGCGCCTGACTTGCCGACATGCCGCGCGTGATCTCATACACCTTGCCCGCATCCAGCCAATGCTCAAGATCGCAGTAGCCATCGGCGTCCGGCACATGGACACGAATCGCATCGGTGTCGGTATCAAGCCCCACGAGCAGCAGATCGACCGACGCCCCACAGCAGAAGCTGTTCTCGATCGCCTGACGAAAGGCCTTAAGCCGCTCGAGTCCAGCGTTCGCCGCAGCGGCATCATCCGACCCGTGCGCAGCGCAGCCCTGATGTGCCGGATCAACCGAGCTGCCGTGATACATCACCACCTTCAGATAGCGGGTCGGCTCATCGGCCGTGTTCGGCCGACCTTCGCGAAAGCGCGCCAACTCGGTCTCGACCCACTTCTCAACCGTGTTCTCGATGTCGAACAGGGAACCCGCGTAGGATTTACGCCGGACCCGTCCGTAGGGCAGCCGCAACACATAGCTGATGGCGTGCGCCAGCCGCCCATCGGCGCAAGGCGTGATATCCATCAGGTGGAAACCGCACTCGAGTAAGAAGCGCTCGAAGGCCTCCCCATCTCGGCCACCGAGCGGATCAGCGCTGTAAAACGCGTCGCTCATGCGGTGGTAAGTCTCGAAAACGCAGGCCGCAAACAGGCGGCGCATGTCGAGCCCACCGATCCAACTGTCCTCAAGAATAGGCGCCGGCAACTCGAAGCCGAGTTCAGCAAGTGCAATCGCTTGGGCCCTAGCGACAAAGTCTGGCTCACAGCGCTCGCTCGCGATCTGCTTCAGCACGGGCACCAGATTATCGAAGGCGTGCTTCACCGACGACTCATAGTCGTGCAGTCGAGCATTTGACGCCGCATCCGTTAGTGGATGCGAGGCCTGGCACGCGCCTGAACTCAAGGCGCCATAGCCAAAACCGAACCCCTGCGGACTGCCTGCGGCAGCAGTCCCAAGACCGACTCCCGCTTGCGTGCTCGTCTTGCCCAGAGTGGCAGCACCAGCAGGCATATTGGCCTTGACCTGCGACAGTCCCGGCGGCTTCGGCCGCGGCGGCCGGGTAGGACGCGTGCGCGCTCGGCCGACGTTTGGCGGCCGCTCGGGTCGTGCTGCCGCAGCGCGCTGCGACTTGTCCGACCTAGCCGCCGATGCGCTCGACGCACCAGCCTGCGTCGCCTCCGACGGCGGTGCAGCAGTGGCTGCCGGGCTGGCGGATGGCGTCACAGACGACAGTCCGCGTGGGCTTTTGCCCAAGGTGCGGCTGCGCGGTGATGGTCGACTACGGAGAGGCATGGATCAGATGCTCAGCCGCGGGCGCCGCCGGAGTAGGTGATCAAGGCACCTCGATCTGTGCTACCGGCACTGCCCGTCACTCGGTTTGTCGGCTCTGGGGCAGCCTCATTGCGCTTTGCATCAATTGGAGGCATAGCGCCCATGGGGCCAGGTCGGGTCGGATTCCGGCGTCGAGCAGAGCTACCCTCGGTGCCCGTCACACGCTCGCCGCGATCCCAATCGTCGCCGGTGATCTTACCGCCCGCTGACTGGCCTTCGCCGGTGACCCGCGAACGCTCCGGCCCCGCTGTCGCCTCCTTGCCGGTCGTCGCATCGACGCCGGGTTCAGGGGTCAACAGACTTGGCCGAACTTGACGATTGTCGAAACGAAACTGCTCGGTCCCGGTAATCTTGCCGGTCCCCATCCCGAACGGACCTGTGATATGGCGGTTCGACTCGTAGCTGGTTCCGGTTACGCTGCTGCTTCGGTGCTCTTCGAACGCAGCCCGAGCGGGCGAGCTAACGCTGAAGCCTTGACCAGGACCCGGGGTCTTCGCAGGCTCGGGGCTCAACTTAGGCGTGAGCGTAGGGGCCGAGTCATCCATTGGCCGGGGGAAGTCCGGCTGACCGGGCTCAGCAGCATTGCTGACACCGGTCTCGCAAGCGCTTGCAAACTGGTCCGCACCGATATAAGGCGTGCCAGTCAGCGGTTCGCAGGCCCCTCTCGAGGCTCCGGTCATCATGCCACCAATACCTGGCTGGATGCCGGTCATGGCGCGCCCAGGCGTGGCCGACATCACCGGCGTGCGAGACTTGATCTCGCGTTGCTGCTCTGGGGCACAGTAATCCGAGGCCTGCTCCAAGCCGGCGTAAGGGGTACCCGTCACCGCCTTGCAAGTTCCGGGCTCATCGCCGGTGACCTTCCCCGAGCGTCCGGTTTGGGTCCCAGAGACACGGAACCCTTTATTGGAGACCGAGAAGCCGACCTTAGCGGGCTCCGGCTGCGGGCTGATCTCACAGAATTGCTCGTACTGTTCGCGAGCGGTGTACTCATCGCCGGTTACCAGGCGACAACTGCCGGGCTCGTCACCTGTCACGCTCGACGCGCGACCGACCCGTGTGCCGGTGATCGTGCCACCGGAGATGGTGCCAGAGGTTCCAACCTTCGGCGGTGCCGAACGGTCAGCCGGGATCTCGGAGGCTGCGGTGTACTGGGTCCCAGTGGGCACGACGTTGGCGCCTTGCTCATCGCCGGTGACCTTCCCGGAGCGGCCAACCATGGTCCCAGACAGGCCGTGGCCGTGAATGGTCTTATCGACACCGGTTTCGCGCGGCTCGGGCTTCGGGCGCGTATTACAGTAGCTCACGTATTGATCAGGTGACAGATACTGGGTACCGGTTACGTTGGTGCAGGTACCAGGCTCGTCGCCGGTAACCTTCGGCGAGCGTCCAACCTCATTACCAGAGACGAAGTTGCCGTAGCCGGTCGGGCTTACGCCAATCTTACTCACCGAGGGTGCCGGATCGGTCTGGCAAAACTCACGGAAGATATCCGCACCCATATACTCGGTACCAGTGATCGACCGACAGGTACTCGGCTCATCACCGGTCGTTTTCAGACTGCGGCCGACCCGCGTGCCTGTAACGAATTGACCTTGGGAAGTCTCACTGACGCCCACCTTCCAAGGCTGATCAGCGGAACCGGCCCGATTCGGCCGAACGCGCCCGGTAGGCTGCGATTTGCGCTCGCCTGCGGCGCCATTACTACTGCGCTGAGCCCGGACCCGTTGCGCGAGCTCACGCCCGGACAATTTCGGGTTGGCCTGCCGAGCGATTCCGGCGACTGAATTTGGCACGTTCGTTGCCGCTTTACCCCGACCGCTAAGCGCAGCCCGGCGCGCGAGTGCAACGGCTCGTCCCGCGGGCTTGCTGGCAACCGCTGGATTCGGCTTGTGTTTGCGGTTGCTCGGCTGCGGCTTGTTGGACGACATCGGCAATGACAACGACAGCGATGGCTTTTCGGAGGGGCCGTGATTGGTGTTGCTAGCCGCAGTGCGATCACCGTTGCCCTTGTCCTTCCCATTGCAGCCACAACCAGCGTCGGACTTGCCCTGAGCAGACGCCTTCTCGCCAGCGGACCGAATCGTTAGAGCCCGGGTCCGATCTCCACTGCGCTGGGCTCGGCGGCCATCGCGGGCCAGCTTCGCCCGCCGCTGGCGCGCCAACTCGCGGCTCGTCTGCGAGGGGCTCGGCGCCGCTGCCCGGTGGCGTTGCGTGCCAGTCTGAGCACTAGCAGAAGACGAGCGATCAAGGCTCTGCAATGGAGTCCGCGCGGGAGCAGGAGCCTGAGCGGGGGCGCTTGACGCGGCAGCCTGCTGAGGTTTCGCGCGGACCGGCCGAGGATTGCGGCTGCGCTCTGGCGTGGTTTGTACCAAACCCTGCTTGCCCTGGGTCGACAGGGCACGCCGGCGGGCCAGGGCCGCCTCGCGGCCGCTCGATCTCAGGTTCGCTTTGCTTGCCATGGTGAATTCCGTGGGGCTGTCGGGTTGGCTGTCCGTCGTCGCCGGGCGGGCGGGCAGCTCGGGATAGTGCATCGCCTGCCGGTCTCCCGCACCCGCCAAGTGCTGAAAAACCGAAAAGGCGAAGGTCGACATCGTTAGCGCTTGGTCTCCGGCGACGAGCCGGCCCCGGACTCCACGCCCGTAACCGGATCGACTGGAGATGCGCGACGCCCGCGCGTTAGGCGCGGCCGTGGAAGACCACGAAGCACGAACCCTGGCTCTGCGTATAGCTGTCGTAACCAGTCAGACGAACATGATGATCTGGATAGGACCGGTGGCAGGCCTCAAGCTCCGCCGCTACATTGCCCAGTTCCTGCTCACCGAAGAACGGCAGCTTCCACATGGTCCAGTAGTCGTCCATGGTACCGCTCGGATGCACGTGCTCGATCGCGGGCGTCCAGCCCTGAGCGATGATGTAGGCGATCTGGTCGTAGATCTCCTGCTGCGACAACGGCGGCAGAAAGCCGAAGGTCTCGAGGGTCTTTTTGGTCTGGTAGTCGCCCATGGTTGCCTGCAAGGACATGGCGGATACTCCTATTGGATTGTGTTCGATCGTGCGGTGGCGAAGGCCGATGGAGTCAGGCTCCGTTGGGAGCAGACGCCCAAGGCGCCACTACTCCCACTCAGGTCAGCCGATCAGGTATCGAGCTTATCGACGGTCTCGAACTCGAACTTGATCTCCTTCCAGGTCTCCATCGCGATGGCCAGCTCTGGGCTGTGCTGTGCAGCCTCGGAGAGGATATCCCGAGCTTCCTTCTCGATCTCGCGACCCTCATTGCGGGCCTTGACCGAGGCCTCGAGGGCGACACGGTTGGCAGCAGCGCCGGCCGCGTTGCCCCAAGGATGGCCCTGCGTACCACCACCAAACTGCAGCATGGAGTCGTCACCGAAGATCGTCACCAGTGCCGGCATGTGCCAGACGTGGATGCCGCCCGAAGCGACGGCGAAGACGCCGGGCAATGAGCCCCAATCTTGATCGAAGAAGACGCCGCGTGAGCGGTCTTCAGGCACGAAGGACTCGCGCAACTGATCGACGAAGCCGAGCGTCGACTGACGATCGCCCTCGAGCTTACCGACAACGGTACCGGTGTGCAGATGGTCGCCGCCGGAGAGGCGCAGACACTTGGCCAGCACACGGAAGTGGATACCATGCTTCGGATGCCGATCGATGACCGCATGCATCGCGCGGTGAATATGCAACAGCATGCCGTTCTCGCGGCACCAGTTGGCCAGGCCGGTGTTGGCCGTGAAGCCACCGGTGAGGAAGTCATGCATCATGATCGGCGAGCCAACTTCCTTGGCAAACTCGGCGCGCTTGTACATCTCTTCCGGCGTGGCGGCGGTGACGTTCAGGTAGTGACCCTTGCGCTCACCGGTCTCTTGCTGCGCCTTCTGGATCGCCTCACCAACGAACTCGAAGCGGTCACGCCAGCGCATGAAGGGCTGCGAGTTGACGTTCTCGTCGTCCTTGGTCATGTCCAGACCGCCGCGTAGGCACTCATAGACGGCACGGCCGTAGTTCTTTGCCGAGAGACCCAGCTTCGGCTTGATGGTGGCGCCGAGCATCGGGCGGCCGTATTTATTCAACCGGTCACGCTCAAGCTGGATGCCAGCCGGCGGGCCGCCGCAGGTCTTGATGTAGGCGATCGGGAAGCGCAGGTCCTCAAGGCGAAGATGCTTCAGCGCTTTGAAGCCGAACACATTACCAACCAAGGAGGTCAGCACATTAACGACCGAGCCTTCTTCGAACAGGTCGATCGGGTAGGCGACGAAGGCATAGAAGGATTCGTTGTCGCCAGGCACGTCCTCGATGCGATAGGCGCGGCCCTTGTAATACTCGAGGTCGGTCAGCAGCTCTGACCAAACCGTTGACCAGGTACCGGTCGAGGATTCAGCGGCGACGGCAGCAGCAACCTCTTCACGGGGGACGCCGGGCTGCCCAGTGACCTTGAAACAGGCCAGCAGGTCAGTGTCCAGCGGGACATAGTCGGGGGTCCAGTACATGTCCCGGTATTCTTTAACACCGGCGTCGTACTTTTTGCTCATGCTCAGCTCCTGTGGGTCTGTTCTGCGTCTGCTTCGCTTGATCCGGGTTACCTTAACTCGGGATCTTGTTCGGAGGGCTCGGCAACGATGCCGCTGAAAACCCGATAACCATACGCCCCGTGCAGTCTTCAGCGGAAATCGATTGTTTCGATCGACGGAATCGATTTCCGTCTATGGCGAGGACCGTCGGCGGCGCCGTTTTAGTGCGCTCGGCAAGATAAACGAGCCGTGACGGTGCAGCAATAGCGACTATGAGCCAGCGCGCATCACATTGATCTAGAGCAATGGATCAGCCTGTCATCTGGGAACTTCTCGGCCCCAGCGGTCGCTCAGCCGCCGCGACCGCGGCTAACCGAGCGCTAGTACCGCACGCGGACTCGATAGCTCAGCCTTGACTCGCCTTCGGCCGGGACCTCGAGCCGCCAGACCGCGGTATTGGCATTACCCTTCTCATGCGGGGCGCTCTCTTCCAGCATGCTCCAGTCGCCAGGAATACGCTCCTGAAGCACCACCGTCTCGGGCTCCGACTTGGCATTCTTGACCAAGATCTCGTAGGCGCCCTCGAACTGATACTGCCAAGGGCCGGTCCCTGAGAGCTTCTTAAACTCAGTTTGCTTGCGCTCCGCGGTGACGTCGAACGAGCGGCCGAGCTTCAGTCGAAGAGCCTCGTTCTTCGGCGTGTGATCGATCTTATCCTCGCCTACAAACTGGGCATTGCCTTGGCTATCGCGCTGATAGATGCGCACAACACCCGCCGGCAGCGGCAGCCCAAGATTCGAGGCCTCGTCGTTAGTCGCAGCCAGATACACAGTCACTGCTAGTTCTTGTGCGAGTTCGCCACGCGGCTCGCGATACGCGCGCTGATCGCCCTGGACCAAGAGTTCTTTGCCAACACTGACGCCAGGTGCATCGAGCAACGCGACCTGCTTGGTCTGGTTGTCGGCGATGGTGGTCGGATGGGCGAGCGAATAAAGGTGATACTCGAACAGGCTCTCCTCGCGCATGTTGGGCGCCGGCGAGGCGGCACGCATCGCCATCATCTCGTGCTGCGGCGCTCTCATCGCCTCCTCGACCCGATTCACCTCGCCAGCCACCAACTGCAGCTGAGCATTCCGATAGCTGGTGCCGCTGCGGTTGGTCAGGGTCACCCAACCCGCGAGATCGAGACGCTGCTCGTCCGCCGAGAGTTCGCCGACGTAATCCGCCTTCCAGCCGAGCCCGCCGCTAAGATAGCTCAGCTCGAGCAGCCGGCTGCCAGCCTGCTCGCTCTCCAAGGCCAACACCAGCGTCGGTCGGTCGCGCAGGGTAGCGGGGATATCGCGGTAAACGATCCGCCCCGGCGCCTTGCCGGCCTGAAAGGTCTCGATCCGATCGCCGACCCGCAACACCACGCCATCCGTGGCCGCGAGCACGGTCGCTGTCTCCTCGGTCTCCTCGCCACTGGTCGGATGGGTGCTGACGAGCCCGACCTCGCGGCCAACGTACTTCTCGAGCAGCGCAGCCGGGGTCAGCAGGTCGAAGTCGAAGTTCTGCTCGATCACCTGCGGCGCCGAACCCTCGCTGGCCCGCAGCAATGCCGTCTCCGGGCGGATTTGCCCGCTAACGTCGCGAAACGCCAGCTCGCTGCGCCCCGCCGGCAGCTCGACCCGACGACTGTCGCGGATCAGAGCCAGATCATCGTTGTAGATGGTCACCGCGACAGCGGTCTGATCCTCAAGCATGCTGCGCTGTTCCCGCGCGACCGGCGTAGGAGCCGGTTCAGTGGAATCCACCATAGTCGTCTCCGCCGTCCCGATGTTTGGATGCGCGATGAGCGCCATCAGGCAGGTTGTAATCGCAAGAGTCGGTCTCATCCGGTTCTCCTCAGTGACAGATCAACGCCGAACCAACGTGTAGCCAACGCCGGCCAAGCCCATGTACCTTGAGCCCGCAACCTCTGCGCTGCAATCGGTTTTGCGCCGGTTCATTGCCCCAGCATCTCCTGCTCGAGCGAGAGGTAGATGCCATAGGCGTTGCGCCGATGGGTGGCGGCAAAGGCCGGCAACCGCTCGAAGCGCGACCAATCCGCGGCCTCGTAGGCATCAGCAAATGGCGTCATCTCCTCAACCGCATCAGCCATCACCCCGCGCGTGTAGCGCAGATACTCGAGCGTGCTGTGCACCGCCTCGGCAGGCTCGCGCGCGGCCGGCCCATGGCCGGGGATCAGCGCCTCGACACCGACCTGATCCAAGCTCTCCAACGCCTCCAGCCAACGACCAGTGTCGGCACTGCCGGTAAAGGGTATGCGACCCTCAAAGATCAGGTCGCCCGAGATCAAGACCTGGTCTGGCCGCACCAGCAGCGCGAGATCTCCATCGGAGTGGGCCGGGCCCAGATAGCGGATATCCAAGGTCACAGCGCCCAGACTCATCTCAGTCTGCTCGACGATCACCCGGTCCGGGCGCACCAGTCGAGTATCCTCGTTGACCCAGGGCGAGAGCGAGAAGCGTCGCTCCTCGAGCCGCTCATCAGCCGCCGGCGCGTCCAGATAATCCTGAAAACCACCCGGCGCAATGATCTCTGCGCCGAGATCCTCGAAGACCTGAAGCCCGTAGATGTGATCCGCGTGATAGTGCGTGACGATCACGGCCTTGATCGGCTGATCGGTCAGAGCGCGGATCTCCTCCAGAAAGCGTTGCCCCAATGACGGCGAGCCCAACGCATCGACGACGATCACGCCGTCTTCGGTCACAATCGCAGCCGCGTTGGAGATAAAGCCCTTGTTGTCCGTCGCAATCCCAGCCATGCCCTGCACGTAATAGACATGCTCCGAGACCCGCTTGAGCGACATCTCAATCTCGACCGGCACTGGCTCGGCGTTCGCAAACACTGCGGTTGGCAATAGCAGGAGCAGGAGCCTAGATCGACGCAAGGCGGCAAAGAGACGGGGCATAGATAGGGTCCTCATTGTAAGTCTGGCTTTGGTGTTCAGCGACGGCAGGATGCGGTCTAGGGCCAGCGAGGGCAAGCGGGCGAGCAACAAAGGCTAGTTGGCCTTGACACAGCACCCCGACAGCTTGACCCAATGGGCTTGCCGGTGCACCCCCTCGTCGCCATCATCCTGGCGATACGCGCTCCCGACCGCCGGAGATGGGGAGATTGCCGCAGACCTTCGCGCCTCCGGTATTGAGAACAGCTTGCTCTTTCCACCACGTCCGGCCGACCACCGCAGAGAGGCTCCATCTTGGATCTTGACCCTGTCTCCATCTCGCGGCTGCAGTTCGCCTTTACCGTCTCCTTCCACATCATCTTTCCAGCCTTCACCATCGGCCTCGCGGCCTGGCTGGCGACACTGGAAGGACTCTCGCTGATCACCGGTCGGCCTGTTTTCCGGCGCCTGTTCGATTTCTGGCTCAAGGTCTTCGCTGTCGCCTTCGGCCTCGGCGTGGTCTCCGGATTGGTGATGGCGTTCCAGTTCGGCACCAACTGGAGCGAACTCTCGACCCTGGCCGGCCCGATTCAGGGGCCGCTGCTGGCCTACGAGTCCTTCACCGCCTTCCTGCTCGAGGCGACCTTCTTTGGCGTGTTGCTGTTCGGCCGCGAAAAGGTCCCGCGCTGGGCCTACTTCCTCTCGGCCCTGATGGTGGCGCTCGGCACCACCTTTTCGGCCTTCTGGATCATGGCCAACAATACCTGGATGCAAGTGCCGGTTGGCTACGAGCTGGTCGACGGCAGCTTCGTTGCAAAGGACTGGACCGAGATCCTGCTGGACCCGGTGCTCTGGGTACGGTTTCCGCACATGCTGCTCGGTGCCTACCTGACCACGGCCTTCTGCGTTGCCGCGACCGGGGCTTGGTATCTGCTGCGCGAACGCCATCGCGCCGAGGCGCGCGTCATGCTGGCGATGGGGCTGGGCATCGCCGCGGTGTTGACGCCGCTGCAGATCGGTTATGGCCACTTCAATGGCGAGTACACCGCCGAGCACCAACCGAGCAAGTTCACTACCCTCGAGGGCCGCTGGCAGACCGAGCAGCCGGCGCGGCTGGTCTTGCTCGCGTGGCCGGACCTTGCCAACGAACGCAATCGCTTCGAGATCGCGCTGCCCTTCTTGGGCAGCTTCGTCGCTCAGGGCAACTTCAGCGCCGAAGAGCCGGGCATCGTCACGATACCCCTGGATGAGCGGCCCCCGTTCTTGATCCCCTTCTACGCCTTCCGGGTCATGGTCGGTCTCGGCCTGGTCATGCTGGCCTTGTCTTGGGGTGGCCTCTGGCTGATGGTCCGTGGTCGACTGCGCGATCAGAGCCCGCAGCCACGTTGGTTCCTTTGGGCCACCTTCCTCGCCTGGCCGAGCGGCTTCATTGCCGTGCTCACCGGTTGGCTGACCGCCGAGGTCGGCCGCCAGCCCTGGGTCATCTTCGGCGCCATGCGCACCGCGGATGCGGTCACACCAAGCCTCTCGAGCAGCGCCGCACTCACCTCTCTCACCGCCTACTTCCTGGTCTATGCGCTGATCTTCTCGGCCGGCACCCTGTACCTCCATCGGCTGCTGCGCGAGGGACCACTCGATGATGAACCCCCACCCGTAACCAACGGAGGCGCCGCATGATCGAGCAGCTTCCCTTCTCACTCTCTCTATTTTGGGCGGGCGTGCTCGGCTTCTCAATCCTGGTCTACGTGCTGCTCGATGGCTTTGATCTTGGCGTCGGCATTCTCTTTGCGCTCAACCGCAACGAGGCCCATCGCCAACAGATGATGGGCTCGATCGCACCGGTCTGGGACGGCAACGAGACCTGGCTGATCATCGTCGGCACGGTGCTGTTCGGCGCCTTCCCGGTGGTCTACGCGATCTTCCTGTCTGCTTTCTATCTGCCCGTGGCACTGTTACTGGTGGCGCTCATCCTGCGCGGCGTCGCCTTTGAGTTCCGCTACAAGGATGAGCGCCACCGCTGGCTCTGGGATCTGGGCTTCGTCCTCGGCTCCATCGTCGCGGCCTTCGTCCAAGGCGCCGCGATCGGTGCCATGGTCACCGGCATCACGGTCGAGGACGGCCGCTTCGCCGGCGGGCCGTTCGATTGGGTCACCCCCTTCCCACTCCTTTGTGGTCTCGGGCTGGTGCTCGGCTACACGCTGCTCGGTGCCGGTTGGCTGGCATTGAAGACCGAAGGAGACCTGCGCGACTGGGCCTATTCTTGGCTGCCGCGGCTGATGAAGGGCGTAATCGGCTTCGTTGCCCTCGCACTCATCGCAACCCTGATCGGCGACTTCGAGGTCGTGCAGCGCTGGCTTGCCAGACCCTGGCTGTTCCTGTTTCCGCTGCTCGCCACCGCGGCCGCCTGGGGACTGTTGCGCGGTGTCGAGGCTCGACGCGACTGGCAGCCCTGGCTGATGGCCTCAGCCCTGTTCGTCACTGCCTTCGCGATGCTGGCCGGCAGCTTCTGGCCTTGGATCGTGCCCTATCACCTCAGCGTCGAGCAGGCCGCAGCGCCGGCAGCTTCGCTGAGCTTCCTGTTCTATGGCATCGGTCTAGTGGTGCTGCCAGTGATCCTGGTCTATACCGTCATCGTCTATTGGGTCTTCCGCGGCAAGGTGTCACCGGAGGCGAGTTATCACTGAGCCCGTCGGCCCGGTTCGGAACCCGCAATTGCAGTGGCTTAGAGGCCGCACGCATTGCCAATCACAGCGCTAACATATCTGCTGAAACAGCGCTTGTGGCGACCCATGGGGTCGCTCCATACAGCGCCTTAGGCATCGGGTGTCTTGGCGACCGGCTCAGGGCCTTGCGCCGCATTCGTCGCCGCGGGCGCCATGGCTACCAGACCAGGCAACAACGCTGAAAAGTCCTCGATCGCATCAAACTCGTCACAGCTGCGGGCGGGCTGCGCGGAGTCTGGCATTAGGATCGCCAGCAGCCAGCGGAAGCCATACTGACGAGCAGCGCGCAGCACCGGCAGGCTGTCATCGACGAACAGGGTCCGGTGCGGATCAAAGGGCTCGAGCTCCTGCACACGCGGCCAGAACTCGGGTGACTCCTTCGCAGCCCGCAGATCGTGGGAGCAGATGATGTGCTCCAAATGGCCATCAAGGCGCGTCTTGCTCATCTTCAGCTCGATCGATTTCTGATGGGCATTGGTCACCAAAACACGCCGCTTGCCAGCAGCGGCCAAGGCATCGAGGAAGGTCAGCACATGCGGATGGACCGCGATCAGGTGCTCGACCTCGGCCTTGAGCATCGCGATGTCGAGCGCGAGCTCCTGCGTCCAGTGATCAACGCAGTACCATTGCAGCGAGCCCAGGAGCGCTTGATAGCGCGCGTAGAGAGCGTCCTTCGAGGCCGCCAGCGAGATCCCTCTCGACTCGGCATAGCGCAGCGGGACATGCTCGAGCCAGAAGTGGTTGTCGAAGCGCAGATCCAGCAAGGTGCCGTCCATATCGAGGAAGACAGTGTCGATAGAGTTCCAATCCAGCATGATTCGGTTCGGTTCGGTTCGGTACGGCGGTAAAATGATGTTATCACTCGCAATGAGTGGGGCACCGCCGCCCCGCGTCACCCGCTAGCCACGGCCTCCGCTCGTGCCACGTTAAAAACACTCAACACCAATGCCAACAGCTCCATACCTGCTTGCCATCCTCATGCTGTACCTATGCGCCAGCATAGCTGTCGGCGCCCCGGAAAACCGCGTTTTCGAACTCGAGCATCGACGTGCCGACGACGTCATTGCCCAGCTGCGCGACCTCTATGGAAACGAGCCTCGGCTCTCAGCCAATGGCCAGAGCCTTGTCGTTAGGGCCGAGCCCGAACAGCTCGCCGAGATCGAGAGACTCGTCTGGCAGATTGACCAACCACTCCGACAAGTTCAGATATCGCTCCGCCAACGCAACATGGCGAGCGGCAGCCGCCGCGATGGGTACTCCAGCCGGATCTACAGCACCGGCCGCGACTCCACACGCAGTGTCACCGTCCAAGACCAGCAGTTTGCTCAGATCTCCTCTGGCCAAATCACACGGCTGCCGGTCGCTGCTCGCGGCGGCTGGAACCCCGCTGTTGTACTCAAGGAGGCCGACCTCAGCAGCGGTTTTCTCGTGCGGCCGACGGTACTCAGCGAAGATCAGGTGGAACTGGAGATCACTGCGCTCCACAACAATCACCTCCGGGGGCGACTGGATATCGACACAGCGGGGGTCACGACCATCCGCCGAGTGCAACCCGGCGAATGGGTGGAACTGGGCGCGGAGCAGCAGACGGCGCGCACACCCGGAAACGGTCGCGTTTATAGTTCCGGGTTAAACGGAAATCGCCTCTGGGAGGTGCAAGTGGAGGTGCTTCACCTGCCATGATGCGGCAGCGCGGGCCTGTGCTCAGTGTGCGCCACCCTGGGGTCCCTGATGCGCCTCAATGGAAGGCAATCTCGACGGTATCGATGAAGATGATCCCGAACTGAACCCGGGTTTTAGGCCCGGCGTTGCCAAGCTGCAGGTTCCTTTTTGCCGTGAAAGATCGGAAGGACGACGGGGGAATTTCACCGTTCAGCGCGCACCTTGAGCTTCGCCACTGCAGCAGTCTTGACATCGTCCCAGGGAAGAGCGGCGTCAGGGTGCGCTAGGTGATCCGCAGCCTTCTCTTGCAGGAGCCGCAAGGTCAATTCATACAGGCAATCGCGGAGTGAATGAAGCTCGTCCAGGATGGCTCCGGTGCTGGGCGAATCTTCACCTTGGGCCGATTCGACCAACGCCTTCGCCACTTGGTGGATGCGCGCATGCAGCGGCTCGATCTCAGCAAATGACGGGCGCTGGCCATAACGGGCCTTGGCTTCGCCGCGCAGCCAGAGGCCGAAACGGCAGACTGCGGCGCTGGTGTCCGGCGCATCGCCACCATCGCTGGCGAAACGCCCCCACTGCTCGACCCAGGCGCAATGCTCGATCACCGAGAACAACACGGCGACGTCTTCACGGTCAATGGTTTGGGTTTGGCGCCAAACCTCCGGCACCTGCCAACCCCCGAGCCAGCGCTCGAACTCGTCGGCCGGCATCGGGCGCGCGATCGCATAGCCCTGAGCCAGCTCGCAGCCGAGCGCGAGCAGCAGCTTGCCGTGCTCCAGGGTCTCAACGCCCTCGGCGACCACCCGGCGCTGGAACGCGGTGGCCAGGCCGAGCACGCCCTCTAGGATGGCGAGATCGTCGGGATTGCAGAGGCAGCCGCGAACAAAGCTGGTGTCGACCTTGATCTCGGCCGCCGGGAGGTTGCGCAGATAGGTCAGCGACGAATAGCCGGTGCCGAAGTCGTCCAGCGACAGCTCCACGCCGAGACGACTGCAGTCCTCGATCACCCGTTTGATCAAGCCCAGGTCTTCAAGGGCGCTAGTCTCTAGCACCTCTAGCGTCAAGCGCCCAGGCGCGAAACCCGGATGGAGCGCCAGCACGTCGCGCAGCCAATCCACGAACCCGGCTTGCTGGAGATGGTGGGCGTGGATGTTGACGCTGAGGCCGAGCATTCGGCCATCACGGCCCCAATCATCGAGATGCTCCAAAGCCCGAGTCACCGCCAACGCACCGATCTCGATCATCAAGCGCTCGTCCGCGGCCTGCAGCAGAAATGAGCCAGGCGCCAGTAGCCCGCGTTCAGGATGTTGCCAGCGCAGCAAGGCCTCGGCGCCGATGACATTGCCGGTGCGCATGTTGACCTTGGGCTGGTAGTAGAAGAGCAGTTCGCCGCGTTCCAGCGCCCATTGCAGCCGATCGCGACTCTGTAGGCGCCCGCGTTGGTCAAGCTCTTGATCGACGTCGAACAGCAGGTAGCGATTACGCCCCGCCAACTTCGCTTGGTACATGGCCTGATCGGCTTGACGCAGCAACAGGTCTTCGTCGACCTCGGAGCGTTGCGGATAGAAGGTGACGCCAATGCTCACCGCCAGCTGCACCACAGCCTTTTCGAGCTGGATCGGCTGGCTCACGGCGGCCAAAAGCCGTTTCACCTGCGCGACCACCGCGTGCTCAGTCTGCAAGTCTGTGAGCACGGCAACAAACTCATCGCCGCCGAGCCGCGCCAAGGTATCGACCTCGCGCAGACAGCCACGCATGCGCTGCTCCACCTCACGCAGGAGCCGATCGCCCTGGTCATGACCGTGGCGGTCGTTCACCTCCTTGAAGCCATCCAGATCTAGATACAGCACCGCCAGGGTCAAGCCACGGCGTTTGGTGCGTCCCAGTGCCTGGCGCATGCGGTCGGCAAGCAAAACGCGGTTTGGCAGCTCGGTCAGTGCATCGAAGTGCGCGGCATGCTCAAGTTGGCGCTGATAGTCGAGCTGCTCGGTGATGTCGGAATAGAGCGCGACGAACTCAGTTGCTTCCTGACCCGCCTTGCGCACGGCGCTGATGGTCACCGACTGCGCGCGCTGCTCGCCATCCTTGCAACGGTTCCAGATCTGACCGCGCCAGTAGCCCTTAAGCACAAGCGAATGCCAGAGTTCGGCATAGTAGTTAGCACCATGGCGACCCGACTTGAACAAGCGCGGGGTCTGACCAATCAGTTCATCGCGCTCGTAGCCGGTGAGCCGAACGAAGGCATCGTTGACGTCGACGATGGTGCCGTCCAGCGCAGCCACCAATATTCCCTCTCGCGCGTGCAAGAACACCGAGGCTGAGCGCTCGAGTCGCCGTTGGTTGCGCCGCCGCTGCACCAGATTCCAGGTCTCGTTGGAGATCAGCTGTAGGGTCTCAACATCCGTGGCGTCGTAATCCTGGACCTTATTGCCGACCCCAGTGAGCATCACCACCTTGCCGTGTTCGGTCACCGGCACGCTGATGAAACGCTCGCGCAGCATCTGCTCCATCGGTAGGTAATCGGCCGGAGGCGCAAAACCCGCGATCTGTGCCTGCACTGCGACCGGACCATCCGGATCAAGCGCCAGCAGCGCGGCCATGATCAGGCGCATGGTGCGATCATCCACACCGGGCAAGGCAATCAACGGCCATTCAGGATACAGCCGGGTCGAGCTGATGAAGGGATAGTCACCGAGCGCCTGGCGGTTGATGACCTTGATCTCATTAAGGTCCAGCTGGCCGCTCGCGGCGAGCTCCTCGAGGATCTCGGTGCGGATGAAGCCGACGTCCACGGCGCCACTGAGCACCTCCCGTACCACAGCCGTATGACTGCCGACCCTGTGCAGTTCGCTAGGCAATGGCACCCCAGCCCGATCTAGTTCATAGACGGGTGCCAGATAGGCACCCGTGTTTAGGCGGCTCGGTATCGCGATGCGCTGCCCACGGAGGTCACTGAGACTCGCCAAATCGTCACGCTCAGCGCGGCTGAAGATCACCCCTCCAAGACTGCGTGTGGGAGTGCCGTCGACTCCGCGCTTGATCAATGTGACCATCACTCCAGTGAGGCTGTTGCTGGCACGCAGGCTGATGTAATGCCGCGGATTGGTCAGCACCAGATCGACGTGATAGTCCTGCACCGCTTGATCCAGTGATTCGAGCGAGTGAACTTCGAGCTCAACGCGGACATTGGGCACCTGCTCGCTCAGATAACTGGCCAGCGGTTGGAAGCGGCGCTCCATCTCGGCCGTCGGGAGATAGGCATAGGCTCCTAGGGTCAGCACTTGCTCAGAAGCCATCACCACAGGGACCATGGCGCAGAGGGCAAGCCCGAGCCCAGACGTCAGCACCGCGCGAAACCACGAATCGATGGCACCCGCACGGCAATACATCATGGTTGAACCTGGGGCTGTCGTTTGATAAAGCGATGCTCGACCCGTTGCTCGAGCGAGACCGGTGCCGCCAGCAAGCCTTGCGCCACCACCACCTAATGATGCTCCTTGGCGACCTGGGTCAAAGGGCCATGCGCTACAAGATCGGAGCGATCTCGGGAAATGTCTGACAGGACAATCAGCGACAAGGCCCGGTTGGCGGCATCGAACGAGGTGCCATGGCGGCCAAGGATACGATAGAGGGCATCTTCGCGATTTTGACGTCGTTACTCAAGGGCGCGGAGCTGCTTTTGATCCAGCACTGCTCATCCAATTGGTTTAGATGACCCCATTAGTATTGCTAATTCTCGAGAAATCGTTGATGCTCTCGCTCCGCTAAACTCGCGTGACCGGCTCGATCATTAGCAGCCACCCACTCCAGTTAACCCCACCGTTAGGGAGATCAATTGATGGCGGAGCCAATCCATGCGGCCGCAAGTCAGCACTTGCCGGCCTTTATCACATCACCTGGACAAACCGACGGATTATTTGTTGCCGCGGCCGTCTTTGTGATTGTCGCCGTGGTCGGCATCGGCGTCTTCTACCTGAAGCTGCATGCGCTGCCAGAGCAATTGGCGCATCGCGGGCAAAAGGTGCAATTCCAGATCGTCGCGGTGCTGGCACTGCTGGCGCTGTTCACTCATAACCATGCCTTCTGGGTCGCCGGCCTGCTGCTGGCGCTAGTGCCGCTGCCGGATTTCACCAGCCCGTTGCTGTCGATCGCGACCTCGTTAGAGCGCATCGCCGCACAGGCCGGCTCGGTCCCAGGGCCGGCATCAACCGCGGCGCAGACGGCACCGGCAGCTTCAGCAACAACAACAGCTGCACCAGCGCATGCGACAGCCCATGCGCCAACGGTCACCGCGTCGGCACAGCCAAGCAGCGTGCCGGCAGGCACGGAGCCAGAATCAAAGGGCAACCCTCATGCTTGAGCTCCTGCTCTGTTCCAGCCTGACCATCCTACCGGACTTTCTCATCCGACGTTTTCTGCAAGGCAAGCGCATCGGCCACGAGATCACCCTATTCTCCGTCTGGTTTGAGCTCCGCTGGGGCATCACCCTCTGCGTCATCCTGACCATTAGCCTCATCACGACCATCTTCTATTTCCATCCGTCGACCAAGTCCGCGACGGCGGTGTTCCGCACCGTGACCGTGATGCCAGAGGTACCCGGGCGAGTGGCCGAGACCTATGTGAAGCTGAATCAGCAGGTAGAAGCGGATCAGCCCCTGTTCCGGCTCGACAGCACCAAGCAGGAGGCGCAAGTGGACACCTATCGGCGGCGGCTCGCCGAGATCGAGGCCGCGATGGTGGTCGCCCAGTCGCAGCTTGCCGAGGCCGATGGGCGCATCGTGCAGGCGCGCGGGCGGTTGCAGCAGGCGATCGACGAACGCGAGGCGCGCGCCGAGGTCCAGCGTCGCAGCCCGGGCTCGATCGCCAAACGTGACGTGCAGCGCTTCGAGGTGCAGGTGGAGACCCAGCAGGGCGCGCTCGACGCCGCGCTAGCGGCGCGCGAGGCGATCGTCTCCAAGATCGAGTTTGAGCTGCCAGCGCAAAAGGCGACCGCCGAGGCGTGGCTCCACGAGGCCGAGGTCGCCCTGGAGAAAACCCTGGTCAAGGCCGGCAGCGCGGGTGTGCTGCAGCAGTTCGCGCTCAACCCGGGCGATGTGGTGAACCCGATGCTGCGCCCCGCAGGCATCCTGGTGCCGGAGCGCCGCGTTGATGCGCTGCTCGCGGGCTTCGGCCAGATCGAGGCGCAGGTGCTCAAGCCCGGCATGATCGGCGAGGTGACCTGCATCGCCAAGCCCTGGACCATCATCCCGATGGTGATCACCGAGGTGCAGCACGTCATCGCCAGTGGCCAGATCCGGGCGACCGACACCCTGGTCGATATGCAGCAGTTCAGCAAGCCCGGCACCATCACGGTCATCATGGAGCCGCTCTATCCAGACCAGCTCGACGACCTACCGCTCGGCGGAACCTGTATCGCCAATGCCTACACCAGCAACCACGAGGCCTTGCAGGACCCGGAGATCGGCTCGCTGAAGCGCCTCGGCCTGCACGCCATCGACACCGTCGGCCTGGTGCACGCCATGCTCCTGCGCATGCAAGCGTTGCTGATTCCAGTGAAGATCTTGGTGCTGACCGGGCATTAGGCAAATCAGCAGCCAAATCTCCAAACACTGCGCGCTCGAGAGGCATAGCCACCAGGTTCATCTAGGGGCCGTCCCGCGATGCAGGCGACGGGCTTCGCGCTGGTCGGACTCTTGCTCGCCTCATTGCGCTTCAAGAAGCGGTTGGATTCACGTCCGGCGGCAGCGGGTACTCGGTGAGCGGTCGCGGCCAGGGCCAGATGGAAGTCCTGGGCGTAGTCGACGCCGATCGCGCGCTGAATCCGCGAGACCCAGTTCATCAGCCCCTTGCGCAGACTGAGTTCCTGATCGTCCGGAACGCTGGCAGCAATGGCGAATAGCTTATCCTCCCAGGCGAAACGCAAGGCATCACTTTACCTGGCAATCGCATCCATGCCCTAAAAACAACGCTACCGCGTGACGATACAAGGATGACCCGGCCCCACCAGTCGTCACAACGATGGCAACCCCGACCTGAGACAAGCGACTCCTGCCCTGGATTCAGGACTCCATCGTCTCCGCGAGATAGGCGCCCATCGCCATGTCTGTGCCGTAGATGTGACCGGTCAGCCAGTGCTCGAGAAACGCGATCTCCTGCGGCGAAGGGCAGGCGCCAGATTGCCGCAGTTGCTGCTGCAAAGCCTTTCCACTGGCGACCAGTTCCTGATGCTCGGCACGATGCTCTTGCAGCCCAGGGTAGCCATGCTTCTCCATCAGCCGCTCCTCATGCTGAAAATGCCAGCCCGTGCAACTGATCAGCTCGTCTAGAGTGGCTTCGACGTAGGGCTGTGGCTCGCCGTCTTCCACCGCGTGCCCAAGGCGATTGAACAGCTCGAGCAGCCGGCGGTGATCTTGGTCGATCTCCGGCACATCGACACTCAGTGTCTTGTCCCACAAGAGGTCTTTCATGGCAGTCATCTAGGGGCAGTGTTCAAGATGTGCCGCGAAGCTTGAACGGCCGCGGGCCGGACGTCAATCGCGCCAGAGTGCTTGGGTCGGTAACACACGCGCGGGCAGCCCGCTGCTGGCTGCTGGCTGCTGGCTAACGAGGTTGTGGTCGGCAACGGCTTCATGAAGCGGGCTGGAAATGCTGCATCGGACGCTCAAACGCCAGTTTGGCACGGAACCTAGTCATTGGGTTTCGGATTTCAGACAGCCCCCTCAGACTGCCCCTTTCAGATTGACTCCAGGTCCCGCGGTCGATCGACATCGCGTAACACGCCTGGGTCCGCACACGGCACCTCGGTCACTGCGGCCTGCCGCACTAGGCCGCGTGCGCCTTGATCACCTTGCAGGCCAAGAAGCGCCGCACGGAAAGCGGCACTGAAGCCGACCGGATGACCCGCAACGCCCGCATAGACCGGACGCGCCACGCTAGCCCCCTCGGCCAGCACCTCAGCCACCGCCGCGATGCTGCGCGCACTCACCCAGGGCATGTCGCCCAGCGCGATCAGCCAGCCATCGGCGTCGCGGCTGGCAGCCACACCGCAGGCGATGCTATGTCCCATGCCAGCGCCGGCGGCTGGGCAGACGACCAGCTCCAACCCCTCCGCCGCCAGACGATCGGCGACCACCCCGGGCTCGCGCAGCACCACCAGCACCCGCGACAACACCGAGCCCAGCGCTCGCGCCGAAGCCACCACCATCGGCGTGCCATCGTCGAGCAACTGCAGCCGTTTATCAGTCCCGAACCGGCGGCTTTCACCCGCGGCCAGCAACAGCCCAACCGGCACGGAATCCAACCTAAAGCCGGCTTCGCGAATCGCCGAAGATCATCGACCAACAATGGCTCCAGGTCTTGTCATGCTCATGTCTGGTCATCATGGCGAATAGCTCTATGCGTTTCGACCAGCTGGTCTCTGCCTGAGGGTCTCTGCCAACGCGGCTTTGCAAATGGGTCTCTACCAGCAGCTTCTGGCCTGGTTAACAGGTCTCAGCAAACGGGTCTCGGCGGCTCGCGCTGAGCGAGCGGCGAGTCATTGCGCACCGCGATCAGCTCAGCGATCGCGGAGACGGCGATCTCGGCCGGGGTGCGGCCACCGATGGCCAGCCCGATGGGGCCGCGCAACCTTGCCAGCCGCGTCGCCGACACCCCGAGCGACGCCAACCGTTCTCGGCGCTGGGCGTTACTGGCTCTAGAGCCAAGGGCGCCGACATAGCCCGTCTCGGCGTTCAGGGCTTCCAGTAACGCCAGATCATCCAGGCGCGGATCATGCGCCAGCGTCATCACTGCGCTGAGCGGATCACTAGCCTCGGCACGCACGACATCATCCGGCATGTTGGAGTCGAGGCGCACCCCAGAAAAACACCAGCCTGCCGGCTCTTGGATACGCGGATCGCAGAGGATGACCTCATCTCCCAGCGCCAGCGCCATCTCCGCGACCAGGCGCGCGATCAGGCCATCGCCGATCAGCAGCAATCGCCGCCGAGGACCGAAGACCCGCACCACCGCGCCTTCCTCCAGCTGCAGTTCGCCCTCGTCACGGGCTGCAGGGACTAGACTCACGGCGCCATCGGCGAAGGCAACACGGCGCGCTATGCGCTCGCGCGCGGCGAGTGTTGCCAAGATCTGCTCCAGCGGTTCCGGGTCTAACAGCGATTCAGCCAGCAGCTCAACGCGTCCACCGCAGGGGAGCCCAAAGCGCTGTGCTTCCGCGGCGGTGACGCCATAGCGCAGCACCTCGGGCTGCGGCAAGGGGCCGCGCTCATGTAGATGGCTGCGAAGCTCATCCTCTAGGCAACCACCAGAGACGGAGCCAACGCTGATGCCATCCTGCACCCCATCTTGAGCCAAGGCCCAAAGCGAGCCAGCCGGACGCGGCGAGGAGCCCCAGGTCTGCAACACCGTCACCAGGTGCACACCGCGGCCCGTCCGCAGCCAGCCGGCGGCGGCCTCGAGCACCTGCTGATCCGCCTGAATCATGACCGAGGGATCACGACCTCACAGCCGGATCGGCAATCGCCTGACCGGCTTGCCGGTCAGAGCGAACACGGCATTGGCGACCGCCGGGGCGATCGGCGGCGTGCCCGGCTCACCGACACCACCCGGCGAGGCATCGGAATCGACGATGTGCACCTCAATCGCCGGCATCTCAGCGATACCGAGCAGCGGATAGTCATCGAAATTACCCTGCTGCACACGACCGTCTTGGATGCTGATCTCGCCGTTGAGGGTCGCATTCAGGCCATAGACGATGCCGCCCTCCATCTGCGCCTCGATAATGGATGGATTGACGATCTGACCGCAGTCGATAGCGCAGACCACGCGCTTCACTTTCACCGCACCGTCTTCGATTTCCACCTCCGCCACCTGGGCGCAGTAGCTGCCAAAGGACTCCGCCATGGCGATGCCTCGGGCGCGCCCCTCCGGCAAGGGCTCGCCCCAACCGGCCTTCTCCGCCGCCAGCTCCAGCACGCCCAGGTGGCGCGGGTGGTCGGCGAGCAGCGTGCGGCGTAGCCCGAAAGGATCGCGGCCGGCAGCCTGCGCCATCTCGTCGAAGAAGGCCTCGGTGACGAAGGCATTCTGCGAACTACCCACCGAGCGCCAGTAGCCGACCGGCACCGGCGTGTTGACCATCGCATAGGTCACTTCGAGCGCGTCGATGGCATAGGGCAGGTTCTTGGCGCCCTCCACCGATGAGCCGTCCATGCCGCTCTCACGCACCTCGCTGGAAAAGCGGGCGCGGATCGAGGGTCCGGCGATCCGATGGCGCCAGGCCAGCGGCTTGCCGTCCGCGTCCAAGGCGGCGGCGAAACGGTTCAGGGTGGCTGGCCGGTAGTAATCGTGGCGGATATCGTCCTCACGACTCCAGATCACCTTGACCGGGCGCCCGGTCTGCTTGGCCAATGCCACCGCATCGCGCACGAAGTCTTGCTCCGAGCGGCGCCCGAAGCCGCCCCCCAAGAACTGGGTGTGCACCCGCACCTGCTCGCGCGGCAGGCCGGTGATCTCCATGCCGGTTTCTTGGGTGCGAGTCTGGGCCTGGGTGCCGACCCAGATATCGCAGCCGTCGTCGCTCACCTCAGCGACGCAGCTCATCGGCTCCATGCAGGCATGAGCGAGATAAGGCACTTCATAGGTGGCTTCGAGGGTCTTGGCGGCATCCTTCAGGACTGCGCTCACATCGCCTTCGGCGCGGACACTCTTGCCGCTGTCGACCGCCTGCTCGAACTGACGGCTGATGTCCGCGCTGGAGAGATCACCATGATCGGCGAAGTCCCAGTCGATCGTCAGTTGCTTGCGCGCCTGCTCGGCGGGCCACCAGGTCTCGGCGAGCACGGCCACGGCATCCTCATGCAGTGGCACCACATCGACCACGCCCTTGATCTGGCGTGCCGACTCGGCATCGAAGCCCTTGCGCGTGCCGCCGAACACCGGGCAGCGCTGCACCACGGCACTGAGCATCTTCGGGCGCTTGATGTCCTGGGCAAACAGGGCTTGGCCATCACACTTTTGCGGTGTATCCAGGCGCTTTTGCGAGGTGCCGAGCAGGTTGAACTCATCCGACTCCTTCAGGAACACCGACTCCGGCACCGACTGCTTGGCCGCATCGCTGGCCAGCTCGCCATAGCCGAGGCGGCGACCGCTGGCCTCGTGGATGACCTCACCTTGCTTCGCCACGCAGGCGTTTTCGCTCACATCCCAGCGCTGGGCCGCAGCGGCCAGGAGCATCATCCGTGCAGCGGCACCGGCCTCGCGCACCGGGGTCCAGAAGCCGCGCACGGCGGTGCTGCCGCCGGTGAGCTGCTGACCGATGATCGGGTTGGTGTAGGCCGCGTCGGCAGGCGCGAATTCGGCCTGGATACGGCTCCAGTCCGCCTCCAGCTCTTCGGCCAGCAGCATCGGGATGGCGGTCATCACGCCCTGACCCATCTCCGAGCTGCCGACCACCGCGGTGATGGCGCCGTCCGGATCGATGCGCACCCAAGCGTTCGGCGCGAAGGCATCCTCGGCCACCGGCGCGGTGCGCGCCTCGGCGGCGGGGATCTGAAAGCCGATCAGCAGGCCGCCGCCGGTGAGGGCGCTCGCCTGCAGGAAGCCACGTCTCGTGATACCCATCTCAGACCTCCTCGGTGCCGGTTTCGGCGGCCCGTTTGATCGCGGCGCGCACGCGGTTGTAGGTGCCACAGCGGCACAGGATGCCGCTCATCGCCTGATCGATATCGGCATCGTTGGGGGTCGGGTTCTCTTCCAGCAGCGAGGCCGCCGCCATGATCTGGCCGGATTGGCAGAAGCCGCATTGCGGCACGTCCAATTCGATCCAGGCCTGCTGCACCGGATGCTCACCATTCGATGACAGCCCCTCGATGGTCGTCACCTCGCGACCGGCAACCGCCGACACCGGGGTGACGCAAGACCGGGTCGCCAGCCCGTTGACATGCACGGTACAGGCGCCGCACTGGGCGATGCCGCAACTGAACTTGGTGCCGGTCAGATCGAGATGATCGCGCAGCACCCAGAGCAGGGGTGTTTGCGGGTCAACATCAAGCTCCTGTTCCTGGCCGTTGACGGTCAATCGGATCATGCGGATCACCTCGCCTGTTGAAGCCTCCGCCGGCGACGGCAGGCATTCGGGACTGAATGTCGTTTCTGGAGGTCAGGTTAGGGAGGCGTAGCGCGATCGTCAACGCTCGGGCAGCCTTAGCTACCGGTGACTGAACGCAGGCCCAATCGCGTCGACCCGCTAACCCAACCTCATCGGCCTCTTGGCGGCTGCGGGCCGAATTCTCATGGCGCGCGTGCCACGCCCGCAGATTAAGCGTTTCCTGGCGACCGCCGGGGCGGATGCGGGCGAAGATCGGTGTTCTGGGGACTGATAGCAGCTGCTTAACCCGTGCAAACGCGCGGTTGTTCTGGCGGATGTCATCGCCGGCTCCACCCCTGGCTGCGATAAGATCTATAGCATCTTCAAGCAGTGCCATGGTCCTTCATGCTCGATCCAGACCAATCAAAGCCGGAAACGCGAATGTCGCCTAACGCGGCCCCCGAAAGCCTCGACAGCGCTGAGAGCGCGACCGCAACACATCGCATCCGCGAGATCCCCTACAACTACACCTCGTTCTCCGACCGCGAGATCGTGATCCGCTTCCTCGGTGAAGCGAGTTGGCAGCGCATCGAGCGCCTGCGCGGCTCGCGCCGTACCGGGCGCTCGGCGCGGATGCTGTTCGAGGTGCTCGGCGACATGTGGGTGGTCAGTCGCAACCCCTATCTGCAGGACGACCTGCTCGAGGACCCGAAGCGACGCCGGCTATTGCTGGAATCGCTGCAGCATCGGCTCGAGCAGTTCGAGCAGCGCCTGAACGATAACCTTGAGGCTGGCGACCTGCTGAGCGCGGCGCGCGAGGCCATCGCCCGCTTCGATGCCCAGCTCGATGCCGATCGCGCGCTGCGCCAACGCCTGCGCAAACGGCTCAGCGGCATCACCCGCAAGGACAACATCGACTTCGGCGGCCTGGCGCGGGTCTCTCACGCCACCGACGCCACCGACTGGCGCGTCGAGATGCCCTTCGTCGTCATCCTGCCGGA
>CAZEZH010000009.1:0-48451 GCA_964516305.1 uncultured Halochromatium sp.
CGATTTCAGACCCTGGCGCGGGAGGCTGAAGCTTGGAAGACCCGATGACATTTGGTCTGTCCGACCGCATCCGCGCCGATTTCAGCGGTGTTTTTGAGCGCTATCCTGAGGTCGAGAAGGTGCTGATCTTTGGCTCGCGCGCCAAGGGCAATGCCTGGCCGGGCTCAGACATCGATCTTGCCGTGATCGCGCCGCGCATGAGTGATGCCAAATTCGCTCGTCTCTGGAATCAGATTGAAGATCTGCCGCTGGTCTTTAAGGTCGATCTGCTGCATTGGGATCGTCTTGCGAATCATCGACTGAAAGACAAGATCTTGCTCGAAGGCTGCCCGTTCTACGAAGGGGCCGCAGCATCATCGGATGCTGCAAGCGGTGAGTTGAACGCCTTGAGGTATGGGTGCACGGCGCGCTGAGTTGCGCTAGCGCTTGCGTTTAGCGAAAGCCCGCAGCCGTCCGCGCTTTTGGCGCTGGCGAGGTGTCAGCTCGTTCTTGCGGCCGGCGAAGGGGTTGACGCCACTCTTGAGCTCCAAGCGCAGCGGCGTGCCTTGTAACCGGAGTGCATCGCGCAGGCGTTTGATCAGGTAGCGCTGATAGCTCTCGGGTAGGGCTTCGGTTTGGTTGCCGTGGATGACGATGATCGGTGGGTTGCGCCCGCCTTGGTGCGCATAGCGCAGCTTGATCCGGCGCCCGTGGACCAAGGGTGGCGAATGTTCTTGAACAGCATCCTCGAGCAGTCGGGTCAGCAGCGGGGTTGGCAGGGTGCGCATCGCGCTCTCGTAGGCCCGATCGGTCGCTTCTAGGAGCAGTCCGACGCCACTGCCATGCAGCGCTGAGATCAGGTGCTGCTCGGCGAAGCTGAGGAAGGGTAGGCGGCGCTCGATGGATATCTTCAGTGCTGCGCGGTCGTCGGGGGTGAGCCCGTCCCATTTGTTCACCGCCACCACCAGCGCCCGGCCGCTGTCGATCAGGTGCGCAGCCAGGGTCGCGTCTTGCTCGCCGATCCCGGCATGGGCGTCTAAGACCAGAATCGCGACATGGCAGGCCTCGATTGCCTGCAGCGTCTTGACCACGCTGAAGTGCTCGATCGGCTCGTTGATGCGCGCCCGGCGTCGCATGCCAGCGGTATCGATCAACTTAAAGTGACGCTCGCCGATGGCGAATGGGATCTCGATGCTGTCGCGCGTGGTGCCGGGGCTGTCGAAGACGACAACGCGCTCCTCGCCCAACAGCCGATTGATCAGCGTTGACTTGCCGGCATTCGGTCGGCCGACCACCGCGACCCGGGTTGCAGCGTGATCGTCTGCGGCGGGTTCAGCATCCTCGGCGGCGGGTAGGTCGTCGAGCACACCCGTCATCAGCGCCGAGACACCGCGGCCCTGGATGGCGGCGATGGGCTGTGGGTCGCCGAGCCCAAGTTGGTGCAGCTCAGTGGCCGCCAGGTTCCAATCCAGATGATCGACCTTGTTCGCGACCAGGGTCACCGGTTTGCCGGTGCGCCGCAGTTGGGCGGCGATCTCGAGATCACCGGGCGTGGTGCCGTCGCGCGTATCGACTAGGAATAGCAATTGATCGGCCTCGACGATCGCGACCCGCACCTGCTGCTCGCTGAGGGCCTCGATGCCGTCGCCACCGCTGATGCCGCCGGTATCGACGACGACATAAGGCCTTGGCCCGACGCGGCCGACGCCATATTGGCGATCGCGCGTCAGTCCGGGGATATCGGCGACCAAGGCATCGCGTGTTCGGGTGAGACGATTAAACAGCGTCGACTTGCCGACGTTCGGTCGGCCCACCAAGGCGATGACCGGTAGCATCGCGGTTAATCCTGTCTGTTGGAGCCGGAAGTGTTTGCGCTGGGGCGTGCGCCTGAGCCGATATCAAAGCGATCTTCGCCCTCGGGACCGAAATCCGGTCGAGCCCCAGCGCGCGCACTCGACCCGCTCGCGCGGACTGCCGCAACGGTTCCGTTCTCCAGCTGGAGGTAGAGGGTTTGCCCCATCACCACTGGCGCAGAGGCCACTGCAGCCTTGCCGACGCGCACGCGGCCGAGCAGGCGGCCGTCGCGAGGCGAGACCCAGTGCACATAGCCCTCCAAATCACCAACAGCCAGCGCATTGCCGACAACGACCGGTGCTGTCAGTTGCCGATAACGCAAGGCGTCTTGTCGCCAGCGTCCAGCGCCATCGCCTGGGTCGGCTGCCCAAAGTTGGTCTTCCGAATCGGTGATGTAGAGTGACTCTGGGGTTGCAGCCAAGCCGGCATGGGCCGAGAGTTCACGCCGCCAGAGCACTGCGCCACTATCGATATCGACCGCGGCCAGGTCACCATTGAAGCTGGCGACAAATACCTGGTTACCAAGCACGACGGGGTCGGTGTCGACATCGGCGATACGCTCGAGCTCAGTGCGGCCGCTCGGTGGTGAGACCACCACCTCCCAGATGGGTAGTCCCTCTTCTGGGTCCAGGTAGACCAAGCGGCCGCTGGATACGCCGACGATGATGCCGTCAGGGCCGGCAGCCGGAGTACTGCTGCCGCGCAGCGTCAAGATAGGTGCCTGATAGCCGAACCGCCAGCGTTCGCTGCCGTCGTTGAGGTCGAGACCGTAGACACTGTCGTCGATGGTATGGACAACAACCAGGTCGCCGATGATGCGAGGCACTGAGAGGATCTCGCTACCGAGTTGGGTGCGCCAGCGCTGGCTGCCATCCCGGGCCGAGAGGAGCAGGACTTCGCCGTTTGAGGCGCCGACGGCCAGCCGCTCACCGTCGATGTCCGGACCCCCGCTGAAGGGAATGCGGGTCTTGCGTTCCCAAAGCACACGACCATCGGTCGCATTCAGCGAGCTAATGGTGCCACTGTGGTCGGCGGCATAGACCCGATTGCCGGACACCGTGGGGCGCAGACTGAGCGCCCGGCCCTCATTGCCCTTGCCGATGCGCGTCGTCCACAGCGTTCGAGGCTGAACCTCTTGCGGCGCGGTCTTGGCGAGTTCGGTGGGTGGATTCGGGTCTTTGTCGCGACCGAGGCCGATCCAGTCAAGCCCAAGGCTGCCGCAGCCTTGCAGCAGCAAAGCGCCAGCCAGGGACAGCAGCAGCGCCCGGCGGGGGATGCAATCGAGTCGATGCGGGTTCATGATCATGAAGAGGTGGACTTGGGCGCGGCCGGTAGATCCTGCAGCTTGAGTTCGATCAGCCGCGAGAGGCCGGCATTGCCGGCGAGCGCGGCCTCATAGGCGGCGCGTGCATCGGCGGTTTGGCCCTTGGCCAGTGCAATGTCGCCACGCAGGCCGGCGAAGTCGGCGCTGAAGGCGCCGTCGTCGTCGTGCAGCTCGATGACGGACATGGCTTCATCGAGCGCATCACTGGCGATCAGCACCCGTGCCAGGCGAAATGCGGCCAGGGTTGCCAGGCTCGGGTCCGGGGCCTTGGCCACTGCCGAGCGTAAGGCTTCAGTCGCGCCGGCGAGGTCGTCTTGCTCGACGCGCACCTTTGCCAGCGCGAGATCGGCCAAGGCGGCATAAGGCGTACCGGCGTGTTCATCCGCTAAGGCCCCGGCTTGCTTCTCGGCCGATTCGGTCTGTCCGCTGCTCGCTGCCATCATTAGCTGCTCAAAGGCCAGTGAGGCGTTCTGACCGACCTGCTCTTGGTGATTGACCCAGGCGCGCCAGCCGAAGACAGCGACTAGGCCGATGATGATGCCGGCGACGACTGCGGTGCCGTTCTCCTTCCACCATTTCTTGATCGCTTCGACCTTTTCGTCGTCTGTGGTCAGCTCAGCCATGGGTGTCCTCGGTCATTAGTCAAAGAAAATCGGGGAGTCGATCGGCCAAGGCGTCGAGGGCGACGCTGGTCTGTTCGGTCTTGGCGCGCGGGTCTTCGCCGGCGCGGCCCCGTAGCGGCTTGATGCCGATGCGCTCCTGAGCCAGCTCGTCGTCGCCAAGTACCAGTGCAATCTTGGCGCCGCTGCGGTCGGCGCGTTTGAATTGGCTCTTGAAGCTGCCGCCGCCGCAATGGCAGGTCAGTCGCAGCTCGGGCAGGGCATCGCGGATCTGTTCGGCGATCGGCATCGCGGCTGCGGTGGCCTGCTCGCCGACCGCGATCAGATAGGCATCGGTGCTTGGCGGCGGCTCAGCTTGACTCAGTTCGAGCAGGCGCTCGAGCCCTAGCGCAAACCCAACGGCGGGCGTGGCCCGACCGCCGAGCTGCTCGACTAGCCCGTCGTAACGGCCGCCAGCGCAGATGGTGCCTTGGGCGCCGAGCGCGTCGGTGATCCATTCGAAGACGGTGCGGTTGTAGTAGTCAAGACCACGCACCAGACGCGGATTGATCTGGTAGGCGACGCCGGCTCGCTCGAGCCCGGCACAGAGGGCGTCGAGGTGAGCGCGCGATTCGTCGCCAAGGGCGTCGATCAGGCTCGGGGCTTGCGCGATGATTTCAGCCAACTCTGGGTTCTTCGAGTCGAGGACCCGCATGGGGTTGGTCTCGAGGCGCCGGCGGCTGTCATCATCGAGATGCGATTCGTGCTGACGTAGGTAGGCGACCAGGCGCTCGCGATAGGCGGCGCGCTCGGCGCTATCGCCCAGGCTGTTGAGTTCGAGCCGCAGGTCGCTCAAACCGAGCGCGTCCCACAGCCGGCGCGTGAGCAGGATCACCTCGAGGTCGATATCCGGGCCCGTCAGCCCGAACACCTCGACGCCGATCTGATGAAACTGACGATAGCGCCCGCGCTGCGGACGCTCGCGCCGGAACATCGGTCCGCGGTACCAGATGCGCCTTGGCTGATCCAGCAGGCTATGCTCGATGGCCGCGCGGACACAGCTCGCGGTCCCTTCAGGCCGCAGGCTGAGCTGGTCGCCACCGCGGTCCTCGAAGCTGTACATCTCCTTCTCGACAATGTCCGTGACCTCGCCGATCGAGCGCTTGAAGAGCTCACTCTGCTCGATCAGCGGCGTGCGCATCTCCTTGTAACCATAGCGTTCGAGCAGGGCGCGCGCGCGATCCTCGAGCTGCTGCCAGCGCGCGCTATCGTCCGGGAGTAGATCATGCATCCCGCGGATTGCGCGCAGGGGGGTCTGCCTTGCCATCGCTTCTATCCTAGTCGTTCGGGTCGACGGCCGTGTCAGAGTTCGGATTCGCGGATTGAGCGCTGAACGCTGACGGGTCTAGCTGGAAGCGTGCGACGTTACCACGGGCGACCGAGTCGAGATCGTAGGGTTGGCCAGCGACGGTCAGCTCTGCAGCGGCCGCATTGCCGATTACGAGCGAGTAAGGCGGTTCGCCGCCAAGTCTCTCGCGATCGCCTCGACTCATCTCGCCGAACAGTAGGACCTCGCCGGTGCTGTCGCGGATATCGACCCAGCAGGTGCCGCTGAAACTGAGCTCGACCGGCAGCGAATTGGCGTCAGCTGTCGTTGTGGCGGCCGCTGTATCGGTTGTCGCGTCGGTCGCTGTCTCGGCTTCAACACCGGTGGTCGTATCCTCTGCGGATGAGGGCGTCGCCTGCGCAATGGCCAGGCGCTCATCTTCAGGGCTTGCGGGTCTTGGTAGCGTTGCGCTAACCGGTGCTCGGGCAATGGCATTGCCATCTGATGGCGCAACCATGCTTTCGCTCATTGCGTCTGCGGCCGTTTCGGCTGCCACCCTGGTGGGTGCGTCGCTCGTTAGGCCGGACGTCGAGGCGCGCCGTTGATCGCCTTGCTCGGCGACAACGACGTCGGGACTGGTGAGTTGCGGCGCTGTTGGGCTGTCCGTGCGCTGGTCGCTCGCTCGCATTGATCCAGCATCGCTTCCGGATTCGAGCCCCGCTGTGGTGTCGGTCTCAGCGCTCGGCGCTTGCGCTGGCAGCGATGGCTGTTCGAGTGGCCGATCGTCGTCTGCAGAACCGGGTAATGGCGCGCCTGATGTGCGATCGCTAGAGGGCGGCGTGGCCGCCTGTTCGGGTGGGATTTGACTCTGGTCCGGGCGCGAGACCCACCAGCCATAAGCGCCTGCCACGAGCGCCAGGATAACCAGGACCGTGACCAGATAGACGCCCAAACCGCCGCCCTCGTGCTCGGCTTCCTCGCGTTCGCTGCGGGCGACATGGCGCGGCGGCGGCTCGGCGTTCGGATGCAGGCGGCGAAAGCGCTGGTTCAAAGGCTCGGGGTCGAGCCCAACCAGCCTGGCGTAGCTGCGAATGTAGCCAGAGACAAAGACGGCGCTGGGAAGTTGCGCATAATCGTCTTGCTCTAGCGCTTCGACCACCTGAGGCGCGATGCGCAGCGAGGTGGCGAGCTGAGAGATGTCGAGTCCGCGCGCTTCGCGGGCCCGTCGAAGCTGTTGCCCTGGGGAGTCCGCTGCCGATGTGCTCGGGTCGCCGTCGCGGGCGAACTCGTCAGGGGTGAGGGCTTGTGCCTCGTCGGCCATGGTCACAGTTCGATTACCTCACGGGACTGGGGGTAGCGTTTGCGCAGGGCGTTCTCGAGGGTGCGAGCGAGCGTTAGGTTACCGAGCTGACGCTCGATCCGCGCCGCAAGCAAGAGCGCCTCTGGGGTGGTGGTGCCGGTGCGAGAATACCGCGTCATCAGAGAACGTGCGCTCTGGTAGTCGCCGCGCTGATAGGCGAGTTTGGCCAGCTCAAGGAGCGCGGGCGCAAAGTTGGGATCGCGCTCCAACGCCTGCTGCAGATAGCGCTCGAAATCGCCGCGTCGGCCTGCGCGGAGGGAGCAATCTGCCGCATTCATCAACGCCACCTCGCGCCCTTGATAAAGCGGATCGGCGAGCGCTGTTTGGATCTCGCGAAGGCCGGCGTCGTATTGACCATCAGCGCAGAGCATTGCACCCCAGGCATTGCGATAATCTGGGTTCTTCGGTGCGCGTTTGACCGCTTCTGCAAACTCGCGTTGTGCCTGTTGGCGGTCGCCTAGGCGCTCATAGGCGATGGCGAGGATATAGTGGGCACGCGCGCTCTTGCGGTCAGCGGCGACCGCTTGTTTGGCGCGGGCAAGTGCGGTATCCAGCTGGCCGCGCTGGATGTACTCGGTGGCGAGGTCGACATAGAGATCGGCCGGACTCTCTCCCTCTGGTACCTCGCTGTTCTTCTTGAAGCCACTGGCGCACCCGGTGAGCGACAGGGCCAACAAGACAGAGCCCAGGCCAAGGACGAGCGCCGATCGACGGTGGCTCATCGGTTGCAACTGCTGCGGGTCGCATCCGGGATGAGGCTGCATCAGAGAGGAATGCTGACCGGAAGCCCAGCGCCAGCGCCAGCGGGAGCTTCGGACAGAGGGCGTCTGAGCCTACGGTTCTGTACCTGCCCGATGAGCTGACCACAGGCGGCGGCGATCTCCTCGCCACGGGTCTTGCGCGTCGTCGCGACCAGGCCGGAGCGCTTGAGCCGTTGCCGAAAAGCCTCGATCCGTTCTGGATCGCTGGTCTCGAAGCCGCTGCCCGGGAATGGGTTGAACGGGATCAGGTTCACCTTAGACGGCGTTCCCTCGAGCAGCCGGATCAGTGCCTTCGCCTGACGGTCGCTGTCGTTCACGTCCTTGAGCATGACATATTCCCAGGTGATGCGCCGGCGCGGCTCGCCACGCAGGTAGGCCTTGCATGCCGGAATCAGCTGTTCGAGCGGATATTTGCGGTTGATCGGCACGATCTGATCGCGTAGCGCGTTGTCCGGTGCATGCAGCGAGACCGCGAGGGAGACCTCGCTGACCTCGGCAAGACGGTAGATGTTCGGCACGATGCCGGACGTCGAGAGCGTGACCCGCGTCTTGGCCAGCATGTAGGCGAAATCGTCCTGCATGATCGCCATCGCCTTGACCACGGCATCGAAGTTTGCGAGCGGCTCGCCCATGCCCATCATCACGATGTTGGTCGGTGGCTTACCGAGCACGCGCGTAGCATGCCAGACCTGACCGATGATCTCGCCGGTGCTCAGGTTGCGGCTAAAGCCTTGGCGAGCGGTTGCGCAGAAGCGGCAGTCGAGTGCGCAGCCGACCTGAGACGAGACACAGAGGGTACTGCGGCTGTCCTCGGGGATATAGACGGTCTCCACACGCTGCCCATCTTGGAGATCGAGCAGCCATTTGATGGTGCCATCGGCGGAGGGCTTCTCAACCGCGACGCGCGGCAGGTCGATGTCGGTTTCGGTGGCCAGCCGTTCGCGCAGTGCCTTGGACAGGTCAGACATGGCCCCGAGGTCGGAGACGCCGTGCTTATGCACCCAGCGGAACAGGTTGCGGCCATGGAAGGGCTTGAAACCCCAGCCAGCAGCCAGTGCCTCGAAGCCGGGGCGGTCGAGGTCAAGCAGCGGGACTCGAGCGTCTGCGCCCATTTGGCTGGTGCTGGCTGCGGGTTGCATCGTCGTTACTTCAGCGCGTGCGCTTGCAGATGCCGTCCGGGAAGAAGAAGCCGATCTCCCGCTCGGCGGTCTCTGGGGCATCAGAGCCGTGCACGGCGTTCTCGGTGAAGGAGTCGGCGAAGTCAGCGCGAATGGTGCCAGGCTCAGCGTTGGCTGGGTTGGTGGCGCCCATCAACTCACGGTTCTTGGCGATGGCATCCTCGCCCTGCAGCGCCATGACCAGAACCGGACCTGAGGTCATGAAACCGACCAGCTCGTCGAAGAAGCCCTTACCCTGATGCTCGGCATAGAAGGCGCTGGCCTGCTCGAGACTCATGTGCAACATGCGCGCGGCAACGATCTGCAGTCCGGCTTGCTCGAAACGGCCGCAGATGGCGCCGATGGCGTTCTTGGCAACGGCATTGGGCTTGATGATGGAGAGCGTGAGCTGCTCGGCCATGGAAACTCCTATCAGGGGTTGTCCGATGCCTAGAGGCGGCGCTTAAGCCGGTCGAGGCCGTCGGGGCAGAAGAAGATGACAGCCCCCTATATTAACTGGATATGATGCTCTAAATCTATCGTTCGCGCTGCGCGCCTGTTGCATATCCTCTGCTCAGTGTTTGCATGAACGATGGCTGATGCGAGCACCATGGTCGAGTTCGGCTTCATCCATCGCGGCTAGGGCATCGAGGAAATGGACCGCGAAGCTACCGGGTCCCTGAGCTTGCTCGGCGGCCTGTTGACCGGCCAGGCCGTAGTAGGCAATCGCAGCGACGCTGCCCTCGAAGGGTTTGCTGCCGGCGCCGAGGAAGGCGCCGATAACGCCGGTCAGTGCGCAGCCGAGGGCCGTGACGCGGGGCATGATTGGATGTCCGTTGTCGATGGTCGCGATGCGCTCGCCATCGCAGACGAGATCGCGCGGGCCGGTGACCGCAACGACGGCGCCCGTCGATCGTGCGAGCTGTTGCGCAGCAGTCTCGGCTTGCTCGGTCCTGTCGGTGGCGTCAACCCCTTTACCACCTCTGGCGTTGAGTTCCTGTTCCTCGACAACGGCGTTCAACGCGATGATCTCTGACGCGTTGCCACGGATCACCGTTGGCCTTAAGGTCGCGAGGCGGTGCGCGCCTTGCCGGCGGAACGCAGTGGCGCCGATAGCGACAGGGTCGAGCACCCAGGGATTGCCGGCCAGCCTCGCCGCGCGTGCGGCATCGCCCATCGCGCTGAGCCAGTCGATCGAAGGTGTGCCGATGTTGATGGTGAGTGCGCTTGCGAGCGTCGCGAGTTCAGCAGCCTCCTCGCGCGCATGGGCCATCGCTGGTGAGGCGCCGATGGCGAGCAGTACATTGGCCATGGTCTGCATGGCAACATAGTTTGTGATGTTGTGCACCAGCGGTGCGTTGGAACGCATGCGGGTGAGTTCGGCGCTGATCATAGGATGGTCAACCTTTGCGCAAGAAAGAGCCAGGCGGCGAAGCCGATGAAAACCATGAATTCGATGACAGCCAGCGGGTTCTCTTTCGCGCTGTAATCCTGACCCGAATCAAGCGCGTTCTCGTTGCAACCGGTGCGCTGGCACAGAGGTGGGGTGAAAGACCAAGCTGTTTAGTCAGTTGTTGGTCTGATGTGATGGTAGTCAAGGCTCAGCCGCGGGCTGATTGCTAAAGTACGATGTTGATGGCTCAGCTGGTCTTGCTGCAGTGCACAAATGGCAGTAAGCTCCCGGCCCGGCTATGGCCCTATAGGCCGTAGGTGTATTAGCGCTTGTTGAACGATTTGGGGTTCAGATGGGGACAATGACAGAGTATGCGTTGATCTTGGTCAGCACGGTGTTGGTTAATAACTTCGTGTTGGTCAAGTTCTTGGGGCTCTGTCCGTTCATGGGGGTCTCGAAGAAGCTCGAGACCGCGATCGGCATGGGCTTCGCGACGACCTTCGTCCTGACCCTCGCGGCCGTGACCACCTGGATCGTCAATACCTACCTACTGGTTCCCCTCGGCATCGAATATCTGCGCACCATCGCCTTCATCCTGGTAATTGCAGTGGTGGTGCAGTTCACCGAGACGGTCATGCATAAGACCAGTCCGGTCCTCTACCAGGTGCTTGGCATCTTTTTGCCGCTGATCACGACCAACTGTGCGGTGCTCGGTGTCGCGCTCCTCAACTTGCAGGAGCAGCGCAGCTTCCTCGAGTCCGCGCTCTTCGGATTTGGGGCGGCCATTGGGTTCTCGCTGGTACTGGTGCTGTTCGCTGCCATCCGCGAGCGGGTGGCGGTTGCCGATGTGCCAGAGCCGTTCCAGGGCGGCGCGATCGCAATGGTGACAGCTGGCTTGATGTCCTTGGCTTTCATGGGGTTTGCTGGTCTGGTTTCCGTTTAAGCTGGGCGCAAGGGTAACAACGCAAGGGGACTCGGCGATGCCCACTACGCCTGTCCACAGGGGACAGGGGTCGCGGCTAAGAGCCCCGGGAGTAGATTGAGATGTTGATATCGATTGCGGCGATCGCAGGCCTTGCCGTTAGCTTTGGGCTGCTGCTCGGGTATTCGGCGATCCGGTTTCGGGTCGAGGGCGATCCGATCGCCGATCAGGTGGATGCGCTACTGCCTCAGAGTCAGTGTGGTCAGTGCGGCTATCCGGGCTGCCGGCCTTATGCAGAGGCCGTGGCCTCCGGCGAGGCCGAGATCAACCTCTGCGCTCCGGGAGGCGAGGGCACGATGCTAGCGATCGCCGATCTGCTCGGGCGTGAGCCGGTTGAGGTGGGCGAGATCGAAGAGACGCCGAAGCAGGTGGCGGTGATCGATGAAAAGGTGTGCATCGGTTGCACCAAATGCCTGCAGTCCTGCCCGGTCGATGCCATCGTAGGCGCGGCGAAGCAGCTGCACGGGATTATTGCCAGTGAATGCACCGGCTGTGGTCTCTGCACCGATCCATGCCCGGTGGATTGTATCCATCTCGAGCCGGTGCCGGAGACGGTCGCTAATTGGAAGTGGCCCTACCCGACGCCGTTGCGCCAGCGGGTTGTGCTGCCGCCGCAGTCCGAATTGCTCCCGGAACATCGCGAGGCCGCCTAGGATCAGAACGCAGACCAAGAGCCTGCGGCCTTAAGCGCGCGCGTTCATGCGCATCAACAGCTCCAAACAACCGACGCAACATGCTCATGTCAGGTTTTAGATCGCTCCTCAACGGTGGCCAGCGCAAGCTGTGGCAGTTCCACGGCGGCGTCCATCTGCCGGACGAAAAGACACTCTCAAACGGCAGGCCCGTTGCTGCCTCACCACTCCCACAGCAGCTTTTGCTGCCCTTGCAGCAGCACATCGGTGCGCCGGCTCGCTGCCGCGTCTCGGTTGGCGACAAGGTGCTCAAAGGGCAGCTCATCGCGGAGCCCCAGGGCTACATCAGTGCACCAGTGCATGCATCGAGTTCGGGGACTGTGGTCGCGATCGAGTCGCGACCGATCCCACATCCATCGGGCCTCAGCGCACCCTCGGTGGTGATCGAGACCGATGGCGAGGATCGGTGGGCCGAGCTACCGCCGCCGTTGGCGGCCTCCGCTGCTGAGATCGGCGCTTGCGACCCCGTTGAGGTTCGCGAGCGCATCCGCTCGAGCGGGATTGTGGGCATGGGCGGCGCCTCCTTCCCGTCGAATGTGAAGCTGAATCCTGGTAAGGATCAGCAGATCGAAACCATTGTGATCAATGGTGCTGAATGCGAGCCCTATATCACCTGCGATGACCTGCTGATGCGTGAGCGCGCTGCGGATATCCTCGAGGGCGTGCAGGTGATGCTCCATCTGGTTCAGGCCAAGCAGGCGCTGATCGGTGTCGAGGACAATAAGCCTGAGGCTGCAGCCGCGTTGCGCCGCGCGATCGATACGGCCGGGATCGGGGATCGCGTCGAAGTGGTGGTCATCCCGACCCTCTACCCCAGTGGTGGTGAGAAGCAGCTGATCCGCATCCTCACCGGCAAAGAGGTACCGAGTCATGGTATTCCGGCCCAGATCGGGGTCGTTTGCCAAAACGTCGGCACCGCCGCCGCTGTTGCCGATGCGGTCTTGCGTGGTCAGCCGCTGATCGAGCGTCTGGTGACCGTTACTGGCCGGGGCGTGGTCGAGCCGGGTAACTATCGGGTGCCCATCGGCACCTCGGCGGCGGCGCTGATCGCTGCAAGTGGCGGCTACAGCGGAGACATTGCAAAGCTGGTCGCTGGCGGCCCCATGATGGGCTTTAGGCTCGAGACCGACCTGGTGCCGATCACTAAGGCCACCAACTGCCTGCTGGCGCTGACGCCGACCGAAAGCCCCGACCCAGGAGCACCGTTGCCGTGCATCCGCTGTGGGCGCTGTGCCGAGGTCTGTCCGGCCAACCTCTTGCCGCAACAGCTCTACTGGCATGCACGGGCCAAGGAGCTGGACAAGGTGCAGGACTACAACCTGTTTGACTGCATCGAATGCGGCTGTTGTGCGCATGTCTGTCCGTCGCACATCCCGCTTGTGCAGTACTACCGCTTCGCCAAGACCGAGAGCTGGGCGCGCGAGCAGGAGAAGCGCGCCGCTGATCATGCGCGCGAGCGCCATGCTGCACGCGAGGTGCGGCTCGAGCGTCAGGAGCGCGAGCGAAAAGCGAAGCTGCGGAAGAAGAAAGAGGCCGTGGCTGCCGGCGGCGCCGCGCCGAAGGCGGACAAGCAGGCCGCGGTCGAAGCGGCACGTCGACGTGCCGCGGAGAAGAAGGCGGCGGTCGCGGAGACTCAAACATCGGCCAAGCCCGTCGATCAGCAAGCCAATGGCAAGCGCGAGGCCATCGCTCCTCCGGTTGACCAGAGCGACGGTACGGTGCTCGCCAATCATGCCCCGCCGACCAGGGAGCAAGCGCCGGCAGCCAAGGAACGAGTCCGGCCGCGTGAAGCGGTTGCGGCCGATCAGGAGTAAAGCCGGTGGCTATGACCTTTGTCTCATCGCCGCACAGCGCGCGCGTGAATCGTGTCGATCAGGTGATGCTGCAGGTATCTCTGGCGCTGGTGCCCGGCACCTTGGCCCTGGTCTGGTTCTTCGGCTGGGGTGTGCTCATCAACATGGCGCTGGCGACCCTGTTCGCGGTGCTCGCCGAGGCCCTAGTGATGAAGCTGCGCGGGCGCCCGGTGCTGCCCGCGATCGGCGATTACAGCGCCGTCGTGACCGCGCTGTTGTTCGCGCTGACGATACCGCCGACGATGCCCTGGTGGATGACCATGCTCGGCATCGTCTTCGCGATTGTGATCGTCAAACAGCTCTATGGCGGTATCGGCTACAACCCCTTCAACCCGGCCATGGCCGGCTATGTGTTCTTGCTGATCTCCTATCCGGTGGCGACCACGAGCTGGCTGCCACCTGACATCCCGGCGCTGCTGGAGGCGCGCGATCTATCGACGCTCTCGTTCCTGGATTCGGCCCGTCTGATCTTGATGGGCAGCCTGCCCGAGGGGCTGACCTGGGACGCTATCAGCGCAGCGACGCCGCTTGATGAGATGCGCACGCTGCTCGATCAGGGGCAGACGATGGACGAGATCCGTGCCAGCAGTCCACTATGGGGCGTTTTTGGCGGTCGCGGCTGGGAGTGGGTCGGGAACTGGTTCCTGCTCGGCGGGCTCTACCTTCTGTGGCGGCGGGTGATCAGCTGGCATATCCCGGTGGCGGTGCTCGGTGGTCTGTTGGCTGCTTCGGCAGCATTCTGGCTCATTGACCCCCAAGATTTTCCGTTCCCAGGATTTCATCTGTTCTCCGGGGCGGCCATCTTGGGCGCGTTCTTCATCGCGACCGACCCGGTCTCTGCTTGCACCACTCGGCGTGGTCAGCTGATCTACGGTGCTGCCATCGGGCTCATCATCTTTGTGATCCGCACCTGGGGCGGTTATCCAGATGCCGTGGCCTTTGCGGTCTTGTTGATGAACATCGCCGCACCGATGATCGATCAATATTCTCAGCCTCGGGTCTTCGGTCATCGCCGACGCGAACGAAAGAAGGCCTGAGCTCACAGCAGTTGACGGACAATGACCATGAAAAAGGCACCTATCCTTATCGCCGCATTCATCTTGGGAAGCTTCGCCGTCGGTGGCGTTGGCCTGGTGGCAGTGACGCACGAACTCACCGATGCGAGGATCGCCGAGAATCAGCGCGAGGCGATGATGGCCAAGTTGGAGGCCATCGTGCCGGCAGGGCGCATGTCTAACGATCCATTACAGGATCGAATCGAGGTCAGTGACCCGGCGCTGCTCGGCTCACCGGTCACCGAGATCTACCGGGTGCGCGACGGCGAGGAACCGGTGGCCCTGATCCTGAAACCCATTGTTCCCGACGGCTATGCCGGCCCGATTAAGCTCCTGGTCTCGGTACTGCGCGACGGCTCCTTGGGTGGTGTGCGCGTGATCTCACACCATGAGACGCCTGGCCTGGGTGACAAGATCGAGGAGCGCAAAGACGACTGGATCATTGAACAGTTCAATGGGCGTTCGCTCGGTGAGCCACCGCTCGAGCAGTGGACGGTGAAGCGCGATGGCGGTGCCTTCGATCAGTTCACGGGTGCCACCATCACTCCCCGCTCGGTGGTCAACGCGGTTAAGGGCACCTTGCTCTTTGTGCAGCAGCACGCCGACTCACTGTACGCAAGGCCAGCTGCTGGTCAGATGAAAGCCGAGGCGGAGCCACTGCCGGCCTCCGACCTGGAGACCTCGTGATGGCGGAGAAAGGCTACGCTGCGCTGATCGGGGATGGACTTTGGGGCAATAACCAGGCGTTGGTCGCGATGCTCGGGCTCTGTCCGTTGCTCGCGGTGACAACCACGGCGACCAACGGTCTCGGTATGGGGCTGGCGACGACAACGGTCTTGGTGCTGTCAAACGCGACCATCTCGTTGATCCGAAATCTGGTGCGACCTGAGGTTCGTCTTCCGGTCTTCGTGCTGGTCATTGCCTCGTTTGTGACCGCGGTCGAGCTGACCATGCAAGCCCAGTTCTTCGAACTTTATCTCGTACTCGGGCTCTTCATCCCGTTGATCGTGACCAACTGCGCCATCATCGGGCGGGCTGAGGCCTTCGCTTCCAAAGCGCGCCTGGACCGTGCGATTGTGGATGGCCTGGCGATGGGGCTCGGCTTCACGCTCGTGCTGATGGTGCTCGGTGGGATGCGCGAGTTTCTTGGCCAGGGCACCCTGTTCTACCAGGCGCATCTGCTGCTGGGCGCTGGTGCCCAGGGTTTCGGTCTCGATCTCGGCGATCAATTCCAGGGTGCACTGCTTGCGATACTGCCGCCTGGTGCCTTCATTGGCTTGGGCCTTATGATCGCGCTGAAGAACTTGATTGATAAGGCTTTAGCGCGCCGCCAGCAGACGCGGCCTGTCGCCTCCGAACAGGCTCCCAGCGCTGAGACTGCGCCGTCGAGTGGCTAGCCTCGGTCCGTCCTCGCTGTCTGTGACTCAGTTGGTGCCGAAGAAACAGCCGCGGAGATGGTATATTTGCGCGCTAACCTAGTTTCGGGCCTTTAGTCACGCCAGCGATCGGGTGCGTTATTGCGCGGCAGTCGTTGGCAGCATTTCAAGAAAGACGGGGAGTTTAAGCATGTCTAAGAAACATCCAGTTGTTGCCGTTACCGGCTCCTCTGGCGCAGGGACCACGACAGTGAAACGCGCCTTCGAGCACATCTTTTATCGTGATGGTATCAACGCCGCGGTGATCGAAGGCGATAGCTTCCATCGGTATGATCGCAAAGAGATGAAGTCAGAGATGGCCAAGGCGGCCGAAGAGCACCGCAACCTGAGTCACTTCGGCCCCGAGGCGAACCATTTTGATCTGATCGCGGAACTCTTTGGCAGCTATGGTGATACCGGTACCGGTAAGAAACGTTACTACATCCACAGCGAAGAAGAGGCAGCAGAGCATAACGAGCGCCTTGGTACAAACCTCTCGCCAGGTGAATTTACGCCATGGGAGGAGGTGCCTTGCGACACCGATCTGCTTTTCTATGAAGGGCTACACGGGCTCGCCAAGACCGACGAGGCCGATGTGGCCAAGCACGTTGACCTCGGCATCGGCGTTGTGCCGATCGTCAACCTGGAGTGGATTCAGAAGATCCATCGCGACAATGCTGAACGCGGCTACTCCGCCGAGGCGATCGTCGACACCATCCTGCGCCGACTGCCCGATTACATCCGGCACATCACGCCGCAGTTCACGCGCACCGATATCAACTTCCAGCGCGTGGCAACGGTCGATACCTCCGATCCGTTCATCGCTCGTGACATCCCAACGCCTGATGAGAGCTTCGTGATCATCCGCTTCAAAGAGCCGGAAAAGTTCGCCGTGGACTTTCAGTATCTGCTAGCGATGATCAAGGACTCGTTCATGTCTCGGCGAAATACCATCGTCGTGCCCGGCGGCAAGATGGGCTTTGCCATGGAGGTGATTCTGCAGCCCATCATCGAACGCATGATGGCGGCCCGGAACGTCTGATTCTGCTGGCAGCAAGAACCCTCCCTGATAGATCAGGGAGCGGTCTCATTGTCCATTTGCTCCGATGGGCGCACCGTCAGTAGGTGTACGCGGCGGCTATCGGCGCGCATGATGGTGAAGCGGAAACCGTCGATCTCAACGCGCTCGCCGCGCTTCGGTAAGTGCGCAAAAGCATGGACCACCAGCCCGCCCACGGTGTCCAGATCGCCGCCTTCGAGCGATGAGCCGAAGTACTCGTTGAATTCCTCGATCGATGTGCGGGCCTTGACCGTGTACTCGCCCTGGCCACGTTTGTAGATGAAGGCGCCTTCGTCGAAGTCATGCTCGTCTTCGATATCGCCGACGATCTGTTCCAGCACATCCTCGATGGTGACGACGCCGGCGGCCGAGCCATACTCGTCGACGACGATGGCCATGTGATTACGGCTCGCCCGAAACTCCTTGAGCAACACGTTGAGGCGCTTGCTCTCCGGGACGAACACGGCTGGACGGACATGATCGCGGATGTTGAACGGGCGCCGATTGGTCTCGGAATAATAGGTCAGCAGGTCCTTAGCGAGCAGGATGCCGACTACTTCGCCCTTGTCGTCGCCGGTGACCGGGAAACGCGAATGGGCGGTCTCTACTGCGGTGGCGAGGATGCTCTCGAGGGGGTCGTCGCGGCGGATGTGCACCATCTCGGCGCGGGGAATCATGATGTCGCCGACACGCAGGTCTGCCACCTGCAGCACGGCCTCCATCATGCCGAGGGCTTCGCGGTCGAGGAGACCTCGGTGCTCGGCCTGCTGAAGGAGCTCGGCGAGCTGCTCCTTGGTCTTCGGCTCAGGGCGGGCAAAGCGCCGCGTGAGCCCCGTTAAGCGCAGGCGCTGCAGCCAGTGATTGGCTTGGGCGCCGCTTCTAGATCCGTCGTCGCTCGCCATTGGCGTCGTCATTGACCTCGTAGGGTGGTGGGAATCCTAGCGCGCCGAGGATGCCAGTTTCCAGTGTTTCCATGGAGGCAGCCTCGGCGGCAGTCATGTGGTCGAAGCCGAGCAGGTGCAGCGTTCCGTGCACGACCAGGTGCGCCCAGTGTGCGGTCTCGGACTTGTCTTGCTCGGCCGCCTCGCGCTGGACCAGCGGGGCGCAGATCAGCAGATCGCCGAGCAGGGCGCTCATCCCGGCGAAGGCGGGCTCTGTCGGGTCGATCCCTGGCGGCGGCTCGAACGGGAACGAGAGGATATTGGTTGGCCCCGATCGGCCCCGGTAACGCTGATTGAGTTCGGCGATTTCGGCTTCGTCGGTGATGCGAATGGTTAACTCGGTTGGCCAGTAGAGCTGCGCATGTCGAGGCGAGAGTCCGGGATCGAGGGCGGCGAGCACCCAGCGCTGTAGCTCGGCAGCGGTGGGTAGGGCGGTGCACTGTTGCGTATCAAGAGGCCCTTGTTGCAGGTCGATGAGGATCGACAGGGTTGGGTGCCACTCGGGTGGCTTCTCAGCCAACTCCTCTGGTGATTGCGCAACGCCGGACGTATCCGGCTCCGGCTTAACTGTCCTGGTCGCGGTCATGGGCATCGTAGGCATTGACGATCCGTTGCACCAGGGCATGGCGAACCACATCACGGGCACTGAAGAAGGAGAAGCTGATCCCTTCCACCGATCGTAAAATCTCGACCGCCTGCCGGAGTCCAGAGGGTTGTCCGCGGGGCAGGTCGACCTGGGTCACATCGCCGGTGACCACGACGGTGGAGCCGAAGCCGATCCGGGTCAGGAACATCTTCATCTGTTCGGGCGTGGTGTTCTGCGCCTCGTCGAGGATGATAAAGGCGTCGTTCAGGGTGCGCCCGCGCATATAGGCGAGCGGCGCAACCTCGATCACGTTGCGCTCGATGAGCTTATTGACCTTCTCGAACCCAAGCATCTCGAATAGGGCGTCATAGAGTGGACGCAGATAGGGATCGATCTTCTGCGCCAGATCGCCGGGCAAGAAGCCGAGACGTTCGCCGGCTTCGACCGCCGGGCGGATCAGCAGCAGCCGGCGCACGCGTTCGGTTTCCAGTGCTTCGACCGCGCAGGCGACGGCGAGGTAGGTCTTGCCAGTTCCGGCGGGGCCGACGCCAAAATTGATGTCGTGGCGCAGGATTGCGTGCATGTAGCTGAGCTGCATCGCCCCGCGTGGCTTGATCAGTCCGCGCTTGGTCTTGATGATCAACTCCGGGACTGCGTCGGCGCCGGCGGCTGCAACCGCATCGGCACCTGATTCGACCAATTCCAGATGGACGCGCTCCGGAGACATGACCTCGTCGGCGGTCGCCGCATAGAGGCCTTCAAGGGCCCTGGCACCTGCCTCGGCCGCTTGGCGATCACCGATCACGCGGAAGCTCATGCCGCGATTGGCGATCTCGATGCCAAGGCGCCGTTCGATCAGCCGAAGATGGGAGTCGAATTGGCCGCAGAGATTCGCCAAGCGCAGGTTGTCTTCGGGCGTAAGGCCAAGGTCGATAATGGTGGGCGTTTGGGTCAATGGCGGCGCGCCGTGGGCGCTGTTGGAAGAACGGATCGATGGATGTGGCTTTGGCGCGTGTTCGCCGGTTACAGCCGGGCGCCGCTGAGGCCGGCCTCAGCCGCACGTCCGATCGCTCCGGCCGAGCCAGTTGGAGCAATCTGATGAATCTCGCCACGCAGCGAATTTGGCAGGGCCTCGGTTATCAATAGATCAGCGAAGCTGCCGATCAGTGTCTCCGGGCCGCTAAAGTTGACCACTCGGTTGTTCTCCGTGCGCCCGGCGAGTTGGCTCGGGTCTTTGCGCGAGGGCCTAGTCACCAGCACTTGGTGTACCTCGCCGACCATCATCCTGCTGATCTGCTGTGCCTGCTGGTTGATGAGTTGCTGCAGCCGCGCCAGCCGCTCTTGCTTGATCTCGGCAGGCAACAGGTCTGCATAGTCGGCAGCTGGGGTTCCCGGACGCGCACTATAGATGAAGCTGAACGATTGGTCGAAGCCGACCTCGCTGACGAGACTCAGCGTGGCCTCAAAGTCGTCATCGGTCTCGCCGGGAAAACCGACGATGAAGTCTGACGAGATGCTGATCTCCGGGCGCGCACGCCGTAGTCGGCGGATCTTGTCCTTGTACTCGACCGCGGTGTGGCCCCGCTTCATCAGCGCGAGGATGCGGTCCGAGCCACTCTGTACCGGCAGATGCAGATAGCTCACCAGCTCGGGAACCTCCGCATAGGCCTCGATCAAGCTCTCTGAAAACTCGACCGGATGCGAGGTGGTGAAGCGGATGCGGTCAATCCCATCGATCGCCGCGCAGTAGCGGATCAGCAGTGCGAGGTCGGCGATCTCGCCGTCGTGCATCGGGCCGCGATAGGCGTTGACGTTCTGCCCGAGCAGATTGACCTCGCGGACACCTTGCTCGGCAAGGCCGGCGACCTCGGCGATGACGTCGTCGAAGGGTCGGCTGACCTCCTCGCCGCGGGTGTAGGGGACCACGCAGTAGGTGCAATACTTGGAGCAGCCCTCCATGATCGAGACGAATGCGCTGGGGCCGTCGGCGCGCGGCTCGGGCAGGCGGTCGAATTTCTCGATCTCGGGGAAGCTGACGTCGATCTGCGGCTGATGCTGCTGCGCGACCGAATCGAGCATCGCCGGCAATCGGTGCAGCGTCTGTGGGCCGAAGACCAGGTCGACGTAGGGCGCGCGCTCGCGGATCAGCTCGCCCTCTTGGCTGGCGACGCAGCCGCCGACGCCGATCACCAGGTTAGGCCGAGCCTGTTTCCAGGGCCGCCAGCGACCGAGCTGCGAGAAGACCTTCTCTTGCGCCTTCTCGCGGATCGAGCAGGTGTTCATCAGCAGCACATCGGCCTCTTCGGGCCGGTCGGTGCGCTCGAGACCATGAGACTCACGCAGCAGGTCGGCCATCCGCGACGAGTCGTACTCGTTCATCTGGCAGCCGTAGGTTTGGATGAAGACTTTGCGTGGCATGGACTCTACTAAGTGGCGCGGCGCTGTGCAGGAGGGTTAGCGTCAGAACAGTCATCCTCAGGAAAGGTAGTCATGGTGTCAAGCACTGCCGAATCAATCGGTTTGCTGTCTTGAATACAGCATGCCGCCCATCAAGCCGGAGTCTCGGCTGAGCTGACTGCTGCGATGTAACGTGACTCGCCTGCCTCTCAAGATTCCCTAGGCTTGGTCGCCGCGTCGCCGTTGCCCGAAGCCGAACCTTGCTTTCGACGACGAATCCCGAAGGCGGCAGCCCCCGCGTAGAAAACCGAAACCAGCTCTAACAATCTAAATCGTTGCGCGAGATTGCCCGAGTTTCAATGGCCTGGCTGTGCCGGTTGTGACCTGGATCAACCTGGGCCAAGCTGTGGTGGATGGACCACTGTCAACAATATCTAGCGGTCGCTATACTCTCCGGCACAATATCTTGTGTCTTTCGCTTTGGATCTTCTTATGTCGACCCCCGCCTCCTCGCTTGCCACCCTGCCAACCCGCGTCACCAAACGCGACGGTGAGCAGATCGCATTCGACGCTTCAAAGATCGAATCCGCGATCGCGCGCGCCGGACAGGCGACCGGTGAGTTCGGCGAGATGGAGGCGCAACTGCTGACCGCGCAGGTGGTCAAGGTGCTGGCGCATCGCTATGGCGAGGGACGCAGCCCGGACATCGAAGGCATTCAGGATGTCGTCGAGCAGACGCTGATCAGCGCCAACCATTTCGAGACCGCGCGCTCCTACATCGTTTACCGCGAGCAGCGCGCCAAGCTGCGCGCCGACCGCCGCACCTTGGTCGATGTCTCGAGCTCGATCAACGAGTATCTAGACCGTTCGGACTGGCGCGTCGCCGCCAACGCCAACCAGGGTTACTCGCTCGGCGGACTGATCCTGAACACCTCGGGCAAGATGATCGCCAACTACTGGCTCTCGCACGTCTACCCACCGCAGGTTGGCGAGGCGCACCGCGAGGGCGACATGCACATCCATGACCTGGACATGCTCGCCGGCTACTGTGCCGGTTGGTCGCTGCGCACACTGCTTGCCGAGGGCTTGAACGGGGTGCCGGGCAAGGTCGAGGCCGGTCCGCCCAAGCACATGTCCAGCGCCATCGGGCAGATCGTCAACTTCCTCGGCACCCTGCAGAACGAATGGGCCGGCGCCCAGGCGTTTTCGAGCTTCGATACCTACATGGCGCCCTATGTGCGCGTCGACGGGCTCGACTACCCGCGCGTCAAGCAGTACATCCAAGAGCTGATCTATAACCTGAATGTGCCGTCGCGTTGGGGTTGCCAGACACCCTTTACTAATCTGACTTTTGACTGGGTCTGCCCGGAGGATCTGCGCGAGCAGGTGCCGATGATCGGTGGCGTGGAGCAGCCGTTCACCTACGGCGAGCTGCAGACCGAGATGGACATGATCAACCGCGCCTACATCGAGGTGATGACCGAAGGCGATGCCAAGGGACGCATCTTCACCTTCCCGATCCCGACCTACAACATTACCGAGGACTTCCCCTGGGACAGCGAGAACGCCGAGCATCTCTTCGAGATGACGGCCAAATATGGCCTTCCCTATTTTCAGAACTTCCTCAACTCCGAGCTCTCGCCGAACATGGTGCGCTCGATGTGCTGCCGGCTGCAGCTGGATCTGACCGAGCTGCTCAAGCGCGGCAATGGGCTATTCGGCTCGGCCGAGCAGACCGGCTCGCTCGGCGTGGTCACGATCAACTGCGCTCGACTCGGATACACCCATCGTGGTGATGAGGCCGGGCTGCTGCGCCGGCTCGATGAGCTGATGGAGTTGGCGAAGAAGAGCCTGGAGCTGAAGCGCAAGGTGATCCAGCGCCACATGGATGCCGGGCTGTTTCCCTACACCAAGCGCTATCTCGGCACCCTGCGCAATCATTTCAGCACACTCGGGGTCAATGGCATCAACGAGATGATCCGCAACTTCACCGCGGATACCGATGATATCACCACCGAGTGGGGCCATGCCTTCGCTTGCCGGCTGCTCGACCATGTGCGTGCGCGGATGGTCGAGTTCCAAGAAGAGACCGGGCACATGTACAACCTGGAGGCGACACCGGCCGAGGGCACGACCTATCGCTTCGCGCGGGAGGACAAGAGGCGATTTCCCGACATCCTGCAGGCCGGCACTGAGGACACGCCCTATTACACCAACTCCTCGCAGCTGCCGGTCGGCTATACCGACGACGCCTTTGAGGCCCTGGCGGCGCAGGATCAGCTGCAGACCAAGTACACCGGCGGCACCGTGCTGCACCTTTATATGGGCGAGCGCATCGGCTCCACCGATGCCTGCAAGCGCCTGGTGCAGCGGGCGCTGACCAATTTTCGACTGCCCTACATCACGGTGACACCGATCTTCTCGGTTTGTCCAACCCATGGCTATCTGGCCGGCGAGCACGAGTTCTGCCCCAAGTGTGATGCCGAGCTGATCGAGAAGAAGCGGGCCGAGGTGCGTGCCGCAGAGACGGCCTGAGCGCTGCTGAACGGTCGGGGTCGTTAGCCCGAGCATGGTGCCAAGGAAAGCGGATGCCCCGGTCGCGAGACCGGCGGACGCCGTGAATCCATCCATGGAGGCTCGGCGATCGCCGTCCAGGCGATTGACGCCGCCGGTCTTGCGACCGGGGCATCCGCTGCCGCATCGAGAGATTGCTGGCTGAGAAGAAAGACGAAGCGAACGAGTAGATCACACGAGCTAACGCGGCCGAAAAGCCGGCCGTGCCATCCAAATTGACAGGAGCATCCAATGACTGAAACAACGACCGAGCCGACCATCGAGCTGCGCGACGAGGAGCGCACCCGCTGCGAGGTCTGGACCCGCGTGATGGGCTATCACCGGCCGGTTTCGGCCTTCAATCGCGGCAAGCAGGCCGAACATCAGGAGCGCACCTATTTCCAAGAGCGACCAGCGGGGCACCCGGATGCTCATCCGCACTCGGGTTGGCGTGCGAGTCAGGACGCAGGCCAGCAGGCGACCCATCGTCCGCATCAGCGTTCTGGTGAGGCTCGGCGCGAGGCCGCTTAAGCGCCACTGAGGCAACGCTCAAGCAATGGCAAGACGACGTTCGGCCATGATCCCAACAACCGCAGATGACGCAGAACCGCAGATGACGCAGATAAGCGCAGAGAGATTAGGCCGCTACAGCCAATCCCTGCTTGACCTGGTCGGCGACCTTGGCCTTCTCGCTAAGGTACGGTTTCGGATGTGTTTGATCTGCGTCAATCGGCGTCAACTGCGGTTTACAGGATGATCATGCCTCAGCTCCAGGCTCAGGCTCAGGCTCAGGCTCAGGCTCAGGCCGTGGCCAAAACGCTCCGGCTTGGCGGGCTGACGCCCTTGACTAGCGTCGATTATCCGGGCGAGCTAGCGGCCGTTGTCTACTGCCAGGGCTGCCCCTGGCGCTGTCCCTACTGCCATAACGGCCATCTGCTCGATGCCGCACCCGAAGAAAAAAGGTCAGGGCAGGATGCGACCACCTGGGCCGAAGTGCTCGAGCTTCTGAGATCTCGCCGTGGTCTGCTCGATGCGGTGGTCTTCAGCGGCGGTGAGCCTACCGCGCAGTCCTCACTAGCCGATGCGATGGCCGTGGTGCGAGCGCTCGGCTTTAAGGTCGGGCTGCACACCGGCGGTCCTTATCCTCAGCGCCTGCGCAGGCTGCTGCCGCTGCTCGATTGGGTCGGCCTCGACATCAAGGCGTTGCCTGCAGACTATCCCCAAGTGACCGGCGTGCCCGGCTCTGGCGAAGCCGCCTGGGAGAGCCTCGCGCTGCTGCTCGAAGCAAAGGTTTCACTCGAGGTGCGCACCACACCGATGCCGGGGCTTGATGACGATGCCTATCTGAGCAGGCTCATCCACCGCCTGGCCGAGGCCGGCGTGACCGATTACGCATTGCAACAAGCTCAGCCTGGGCATCTGCTGGCTCCAGCGCTGCGCGCGCAGTTACGCCATTTTTCCAATCAGGCACTGCACGACGACTCAGTGCCCAATCTGTTCCAGCGTTTCGAGCTGCGCATAGCCTGATCGGCATGACAGTCTGGCCGACCACGACAGCCTGGTCGACCACGACAGCCTGATCGGAACGGATGCGTTGCCAGCTTGCCGCGCTGGCGCTTGGATCGAGTAAAATCGATGCCGAGGTGGCCCTGGGGTCACGGAGCTTCAGGACGGGCGCCCACATCGACATCAGCACACTGATACTGGTTACCGCAGTGACCAGCGCGACGCTCTCGGTCGCGCTTTTCGTTTTCGCGGATAGTTCCGGGCGCGATGGTCTAAAACTCTGGGGCGTCTCCACAGCACTCTATTCTGCCGCCTATGGGCTGTTATTGCTGCGCGGATCGGTGAGCGACCTGCTCTCCGTCGTAGCTCCCAATACGCTGCTCGCCGCCTCGCTGGCCTTTGCGCTCGAGGCGCTCTCGCGTTTCTTTGGTCAAGGGCCACCGCGCTGGCTGATCTGGCTGCCGGTGGCGTTGATGTGCATCGGCATGTTTTGGGTTGGCGAGCAGTTTGAACCGCGCGTGATGTTCAACGCCGCCATCCTCTGGCTGCAGACGTTATTGATGCTGATACTCGTCGCGCGCCACTGGCGAGGAAAACCTGGCAGGGGGCAGTACATTCTGCTGGGGTGCTTGGTCGTGGTTCTGATCTTGATGAGTGCGCGCTTCCTCGGGACTGCGGCGGGTGGCTTGGGGGTCGACAGCTTGTTTGAGTCCAGTCGGCTGCAGACGGCGACCTTCCTCGCTGCGATGCTGTTCCAACTGTTGCTAGCGCTTGGGGTCATCGTCATGGCCCGCGAGCGCACGGAGGAGGAACTGCGCGCAAGCGAGCAGCGGTTTCGGACCCTGGTCGAGGATGCCAATGACGTGATCTATACACTGGATCTCGCCGGTTCTTTCCAGTATCTATCGCCGAATCTGCGCGACATCCTGGGCTTGGCGCCGGAGGACGTGGTTGGCCGGCACTTTGCCACCATCGTGCACGCCGATGATCTCCCCCGCTGCGAGACCTTCTTGCAGCGCCTGTTGAGCACCCGCAGCAAGCAGAGCGGCCTCGAGTATCGGGTCCGCCACGGCGATGGCGGTTGGCGCTGGCACGTCACCAATGCCTCACCCTTGCTCGATGCCAACGGGGCGCTGTCGGGCATGATTGGCATCGGCCACGATATCAGTCAGCGCAAGCTGGCCGAAGACCAGACCTTTCGTTTAGCGCATTATGATGCCTTGACCAATCTCCCCAATCGCGGCCTCTTCTTCGAACGTTTAGAACAGGCCATGCGCGAGGCTGAGCGCAAGGACGGCCAATTGGCGGTGATGTTCCTCGATCTCGATCGGTTCAAGCCGATCAATGACAATCATGGGCATGCAGTGGGTGATCGCGTGCTGCAGGCCCTGGCCGAGCGCCTGAGGGCCTGCCTGCGAGATGCGGACACCATCGGTCGTATCGGTGGCGATGAATTCCTCCTCTTGCTCCCTGAGGTTGGCAACGCGCGCGATGCCTCGGTGGTCGCTGAAAAGCTGGTGCGCAGGGTGCAGACGCCGCTGAATATCGAGGGTCTCCACTTGGAGATCTCCTGCAGCATTGGCATTGCCCTCTATCCGGTGCATGGCCGCGATGGCACCGTTCTTGTCCGGCATGCCGATGAAGCGATGTATGAGGCAAAGCGGGCGGGTCGCGATCAGGTTCGGCTGTTTGATGGCGACGTTCATCACTGATGCTGGTGCCTTTGGCACGATCTCGGGCCTCTGGCTGGTCTTGCAGGCCGATTACGATACCGAGGAGGTGTTGCGAACGCGCGGCGACGAACTGCAACGGATTCAGCGGCTGGCGGCTTGAGTTGATCGCGACTCGCTTGGCGAAGAAAGAAAAGCGGGCGGTTCGTCAACCCGCTTGGCCCCAAGGTCCCAAGCGCGATCTCTTGAGACATCTTGCGCATCGCCCGGCAAATCAGCTGGGGGGCGGGTTAAAACGAAGGTGGCTCCCGGATGGTCTTGATGATCCGTTGCAGATCCTTCCAGCCCTTGGCCTTCTCGGCTGGGCTGCGCAGGTAATACGACGGGTGATAGGTCACCAACAGCGGGATCGGCGCGCCGCCATCGCTGGGCTGGTAATGATGTCGCTTGCCACGCAGCCGACCGACCGCCTCGGTATTACCGAGTAGGTTGTTTGCCGAGACGGCGCCGAGGCTGACGATGAGCTTGGGCTGGATCAGCGCGATCTGCCGCTCAAGGTAGGGGCGGCAGGCGGTGGCTTCTTCGGGGACCGGGTTGCGGTTGCGGGGTGGACGGCATTTGACGATGTTGGCGATGTAGACCTGCTCGCGCGCTAGCCCAATGGCCGCGAGCATCTTATTGAGGAGCTGGCCGGCGCGGCCGACGAAGGGCTCGCCCTGCTGGTCCTCGTCTTGGCCCGGGCCTTCACCGATGAATAGTAGCTCGGCGTGCCGGTCTCCGGTACCAAGCACCGTCTTGGTTCGAGTCTCGCAGAGTGGACAGCGGCGGCACTCGGCGACGCGGGCCGCGAGGGTATCCCAGTCCATGCCGGCGATCTCGCGCTGATCGTCGGTTGCGCTGGCAACTGGCTCTTGGTCGTGCGCGGTGAAATAGTGCTCTGGCTCGATTGCCAAAGGCGGTTGTTCGTCGTCCATCCAAGGGGGGGGCTCATCGAGCCAGGGTGGGGGCTCCTCTGCGTCGGGGGGCGGTTGTGAGGTCGCCTGATCCGGCGCTGGACGCATCATTTCTGACGCTGCTGACGCTGCTGACGCTGCTGACGCTGCTGACGCTGCTGACGCTGCGTGCATGGAGGGCGCAGAGGTGGCGGCTGGGACTGCTGGAGACGTGGGCGTTGATGCGCCCGCCGATGGCGCGGATCGCGGGGCTGCGAAGGCCGGCTGCTGTGCAGCGGCTGGCGTGCCGGCCGGTGATGACTTGGGCTTCGCCGCTGACGCCCCGGCTTGAGCTTTGCGGGCCGATGACGCGCGCGCGATCGCCTGCAAAGCCGCCTGCGCACCGCTCGTGCCTGTCGTTGTCGCTGGATTCGGATTCGGCGTCAGGGCGGCCCGTGGTTCCTGTTCGGGTCGATGATTGGATGGCGGCTCGGGCTTTGACTCCGTTTCCGACTCCGGGGGGCGCCCCAGCGCCTGCTCCAGCGCTTCGGCTGATTCGCCGGCGATACGCGGCTGCCAGACCTGGATGCCCATCGCCGCCAGATAGTGCAAACGGCGTGCTTCATCCATAACAACGCCAATCTTGATAGCGTAATGCTGAGTCCAACCGGAATGCAGAGGCTGGTTGCCGGGCAAGGTGCCCAGCAGACCGGCCGCGCGAGTCTAGCCCCAGCGCAGAGCCAGGCAGTGCGGGTATCGGACTCATGCTAGAGCGCCTCTCAAACATCACCGGTCTGCGGATGCGCGCGCTCTCTGGCGCTACTGTGCTTGTTGAGCGCGTTCAGGTAGGCCTTGGCCGAGGCGATGACGATATCGGTATCGGCGCCAGCGCCATTGACCACATGACCGCCGTGCTCGAGCCGCACCGTGACCTCACCCTGGGCATCGGTACCGCTGGTGATGGCATTGACTGAGTAGAGCTTGAGCGTGGTGCCGCTGTTGATGATCGACTCGATGGCGCGGAAGGTCGCATCGACCGGACCGCCGCCGGTTGCGGTGCCGGGTTTCTCCTCGCCATCGACGCTCAGGACCAGATCCGCGCTCGGGGTCTCGCCGGTCTCGGAGCAGACCCGCATCGAGACCAGCTTCACCCGCTCATTGGCGCTGCCAAGCGTGGCATCGGTGACCAGCGCTTGCAGGTCTTCGTCGAAGATCTCGTGCTTCTTGTCGGCCAGATCCTTGAAGCGACGAAAGGCCTCGTTCAGCTCCTCGACCGTGGCGAGTTGCACGCCCAGCTCCTCGAGTCGCGCGCGGAAGGCGTTTCGACCCGAGTGCTTGCCGAGCACCATCCGATTCTGCTGCCAGCCGACATCCTGGGCGCGCATGATCTCGTAGGTCTCGCGATGCTTGAGCACGCCATCCTGATGGATGCCGGACTCATGGGCGAAGGCGTTGGCGCCGACAATGGCCTTGTTCGGCTGCACCGGGAAGCCGGTGATGCCCGAGACCAGCCTTGAGCAGTTGACGATCTGGGTCGTATCCAACCGAGTGTCGCACTGGAAGTAGTCCTGGCGCGTGCGCACCGTCATCGCGATCTCTTCCAGCGCGGCATTGCCGGCACGCTCGCCGAGGCCGTTGATGGTGCATTCGACCTGACGGGCGCCGTGCTGCACTGCGGCGAGCGAGTTGGCGACGGCGAGGCCTAGGTCATTGTGGCAGTGCACCGAGAAGATGGCCTGATCGGCGTTCGGGACGCGCTCGCGCAGCTGCGCGATGAGGCTGCCGAATTGGTGTGGGACCGCGTAGCCGACGGTGTCGGGGATGTTGATGGTGCGCGCGCCGGCGTCGATCACGGCCTCGAGGATGCGGCACAGGAAGTCGATCTCCGAGCGGCCGGCGTCCTCGGGCGAGAACTCGACATCGTCGCAATGCTGGCGCGCCCGCTTGACTGCGATCACGGCCTGCTCGACCACCTGATCCGGGCTCATCTTGAGCTTCTTTTCCATGTGGATCGGCGAGGTGGCGATGAAGGTATGGATGCGCCCGGCGTTGGCATCCTTGAGCGCTTCGCCGGCGCGATCGATGTCGCGCTCCAGCGCTCGCGCAAGCCCGCAGACGGTGCTGTCCTTGACCGTGCGAGCGACCGCCTGCACGGCCTCGAAGTCGCCGTTGCTTGCGGCCGGAAAGCCGGCTTCGATGACATCGACCCGCAGCCGCTCCAAGGAGGTGGCGATGCGCAGCTTTTCGTCGCGGGTCATCGACGCGCCCGGGCTTTGCTCACCGTCGCGCAGGGTGGTGTCGAAGATGATCAAATGATCTTTGTCGGTCATGATGAGGTCTCGGTGGAGTCAGGTGTCGGGAGCGCGCCAGTTGCCGGCAATGATAGTGGGTCTCGGGTCGAGGCTACAGCCTCAGGTCGTCAGTCGGTGTCAAGATCGACGATTCTAACCGCCGTCGCTGGCTGTTGCGCTAAGCTCTCCATGGTTGTGGTCAGCGTCCATGTCAGCCCCCATATCAGCGCTCGGGTTAAGATCACGCACAGCGCATCGGTTCCTGATGCAGAGTTCTATCAGTCGAGAGTCACGATGGAATACAAGGATTACTACAAGATCCTAGGGGTCTCGCGTGACGCGAAGCCCGACGAGATCAAGGCGGCTTATCGTAAGCTGGCCCGCAAGTATCATCCGGATGTCAGTAAAGAGCCTGACGCCGAGACCCGATTCAAGGAGGTCAACGAGGCCAATGAGGTCTTGAAGGACCCGGAGAAACGGGCGCAGTACGACGCGCTCGGCAGCGGCTGGCACGCGGGTGACAACTTCCGTCCACCACCGGGCGCTGGCGCTCGGGGAGCGGGGCGCAGTGACCAGTTCTCGGAAGAGGAGGCAGCCCATTTCAGCGACTTCTTCTCCAGTATCTTTGGCGGTATGGGAGGTGGCATGGGCAGCGGGCGTGGTAGCCGATCCAGTGGCTTTGGTGACGCCGGTATGTATGCTGATCCTTACGGTGGACGCGGTCGCGATCAGAGCGCTCGCATCCGTATCTCGCTTGAAGAGGCCTTTCAGGGCGGGACGCGCCAGCTCCGGCTCGAGGTGCCGGAGATCGATGCGCAGGGTCAGGTGAAGATGCGCGCGCGTACCCTCAATGTCCGCATCCCGGCCGGCGTGACCGAGGGGCAGCAGATCCGGCTCGCGGGCCAAGGCGGCTCAGGGCATGGCGGCGGGGGGCAGGCGGGCTCCGCCGGTGACCTGTTCCTTGAGGTCGAATTGGAGCCGCATTCGGTCTTTCGCAGTGAGGGTAAGGATATCCATCTGAAATTGCCGATTGCGCCTTGGGAGGCCGCGCGTGGGGCCACGGTGCCGGTGCCGACGCTAGGTGGAACGGTGAGCCTCAAGATCCCGGCCGGCTCGCAGAGTGCTCAGCGTCTGCGTTTGAAGGGGCGTGGCTTGCCGGGCAAGCCGGCCGGTGATGCCTTCGTCCAGCTTGAGATTACCAATCCGCCGGCCGAGAGCGCCGAGGCGCAAGCGGCGTTCGAAGCCTTGGCTGATTCCTTCAAGTCTTTCAATCCGCGTGCAAAGCTGGGGGTTTGAGCCATGCCTGAACAGATGAGCGCAGTCGAAGGCGTGATCTTGGATGAACGCACGGTGGTGACAGTGACCGAGCTGACCCGCGTTTGCGGTGTGAGTCTCGAACAGGTGCGATTGATGGTCAGCGAGGGCATGTTGCATCCGCTGGGATCGGCTCCCGAGCATTGGCGGTTCAACGGCATCGAGGTGCGGCGGACTCGGCGCGCGTTACGGTTGCAGCAAGACCTGGAGCTGAATCTGGCCGGGGCGGCCTTGGCGTTGGATCTGCTTGAGGAGGTCGAGCAGTTGCGCTGCCGGGTGCGCCGTCTCGAGCAGCAGCTCGGCAGCCTCTATGACGCCGATGGTGTTGGCGGATGAGCCGCTCGATTGCCGGCCGGCATGTGCCTGGTCCGGTTGACCTCTTCGGTGTCTGCGGCGGCCGGTATCGGTGCTGAAGCACGCGTGCCTCAATGGGTCGGTTCGCCGACTGATCCGCGCCTCAGCGGCCTCGCCGACGGGAATGCGACTCGGACTCGCTGCGCAGCTGCCAGCGATTGGGTTCGCGGGCTGCGTTGCTCTGGGCCTAGCGATGTTGGGGCTGATGGGCAGCCTAGACCTCGGCGCGGCTCAGGCGGTGGAGGTGCCCGTGTCGACAGCCCGAGTGGTCGCCCGATTCCCGCATGACCCCGACGCCTTCACGCAGGGCTTGATCATCGTGGATGGCGAGCTGTACGAAGGCACCGGGGGCTATGGTGAGTCGTCGCTGCGTCGTGTCGACCTTGAAACCGGGCGTGTGCTGGAGCGCGTCGAGCTTCCTGGTCGCTGGTTTGGCGAGGGCATCACCGCTTGGCAAGACGAGCTCGTGCAATTGACCTGGCGCGCCGGGATTGGCCTGCGCTACGAGCGAGCGACCCTAGAGCCTCGCGGTCGATTCTCGATCGACGGTGAAGGCTGGGGACTGACAGAGGATGGTCAGCACTGGATCATGAGCGATGGCAGCGCCGATCTGCGCTTTCTCGATCCAGCCGACGGCAGCGAACTGCGCCGGCTAAGGGTGATGGACGGCGCGAGGCCGGTTGACCGCCTGAACGAGCTTGAGTATCTGCATGGCGAGGTCTGGGCCAATCTCTGGTATCAGGATCGGTTGGTGCGCATCGATCCTGCCGATGGGCGCGTGCTGGGCTACATCGATCTCAGCGATTTATGGCCGGCCGGGCAGGCCCGTAGATCGGATCAGGTGCTCAACGGGATCGCCTTTGACCCTGGCTCGGGTGATCTCTTTGTCACCGGCAAACGCTGGCCCTGGCTGTATCAGGTCGAGGTTGTCGGCGGCCTCGACGACTGAGCCGGACCGCTTCGTCATCGAGTCGAAAAATGCGGGGCGCGCGATGATGCACTAGAATCCGCCCAGGCTGATCGGAATCCGTCACTGCCTTCCGCAGGCCGCTTCGCCCTTCCTGCTCGCTCGATCATCCGGTTAACTTAAGCATGTCCGATACAGTACAAGGCCCAACAAGCGCCTCCGAGACTAGCTTCCCGCTGCTCTCGATCATCGATGACCCCGTTGACCTCCGGCTGCTTCCGGCTAGCGACCTGAAACAGCTCGCCTCGGAATTGCGTGGCTTCTTGATCGATAGTGTCTCGCGCACTGGTGGTCATTTAGCCGCTGGGCTCGGCGTCGTTGAGCTGAGTATCGGCCTGCACTACGTGTTTGACACGCCGTATGACCGCATTGTCTGGGACGTGGGCCACCAGGCCTATCCGCACAAGATCCTCACCGGGCGGCGCGATCGGATGGCTCGGATGCGCCAGCAGGGCGGACTCTCGGGCTTTCCGAAGCGCGCCGAAAGTGCGTATGACACCTTCGGCGTCGGTCATTCAAGTACCTCGATCAGCGCCGCGCTGGGGATGGCGATTGCCGCCAAGCAGAAGGGCGAGCAACGTCAAATCATCGCCGTGATCGGTGATGGGGCGCTCAGTGCCGGCATGGCCTTTGAGGCCTTGAATCATGGTGGTCCACTCGATCCGGATCTACTGATCATCCTTAACGACAACGAGATGTCGATCTCGCCGCCGGTCGGGGCCATCAGTAGCCACCTGGCCAGGCTGCTCTCTGGCGGGCTCTATACCAAGATGCGCGAAGGCAGTAAGACCGCCTTACGCGGGATGCCGCAGCTGCGCGAGCTGGTTGGCCGCTGGGAAGAGCATGTGAAGGGCATGGTGATGCCGAGTACCCTGTTCGAGGAGCTGGGCTTCAACTATATCGGCCCGGTGGATGGGCACGACATGGATGCGGTAGTGGCGACGCTGCGCAACATGAAGAAGATGCCTGGGCCGCGGCTATTGCACCTGATCACGCAGAAAGGCCACGGCTATGAGCCGGCGGAGCATGCGCCGACCGCTTATCACGGCGTCACGCCCTTTGATCTAAAGACCGGCACGGTGCCGAAAAAGGGCGGCAGCAAGAGCTACACGCAGATCTTCGGTGACTGGCTCTGTGATCGCGCTGAGGCCGATTCGCGACTGCTCGCCATTACCCCGGCGATGCGAGAGGGCTCCGGCATGGTGCGCTTCTCCGAGCGTTTCCCGGAGCGCTACTTCGATGTCGGTATCGCCGAGCAGCATGCGGTGACGCTTGCCGCCGGCATGGCCTGCGAGGCGATGAAGCCGGTGGTGGCCATCTACTCGACCTTCCTGCAGCGTGGCTACGATCAGCTGGTGCACGATGTCTGTCTGCAGGGGCTCGACGTGACCTTTGCGGTCGACCGCGCCGGGCTGGTTGGGGCCGATGGCCCGACTCACGCCGGTGCCTTCGATTACAGCTACACGCGTCCGTTGCCGCATATCGTCATCATGGCGCCTGCCGATGAGCACGAGTGTTGGTGGATGCTCGAGACCGCCTATACCTACGATGGCCCGGCGATGGTGCGCTATCCGCGCGGCAGTGGTCCTGGGGTTGCCGTGGATATAACGGGCGGCGAATTGTTACCGATCGGCAAGGCCGAGATTCGGCGTGAAGGGCAGGATGTGGCACTGCTGGCCTTTGGCAGCCGGGTTGCCGCGGCCGAGGCGGTTGGTGAGCGCTTGAATGCGACCGTGGTCAATATGCGTTTTGTGAAGCCGCTCGATGATCTGCTGATCCTGGAGATGGCCGAGCGCCATCAACTCTTGGTGACGGTGGAAGAGAACACGGTGGCCGGTGGTGCCGGCTCGGCCCTGTCTGAATTGCTGGCTGAGCAGGGCGTGTTGGTGCGTTGCCTGCATCTGGGGCTTCCGGATCGTTGCCAAGAACAGGCCAGTCACGAGCAGCAGCTTTCGGCCTGTGGGCTCGATGACGCAGGCATTGAGGAGGCGGTGCGCGCTGAGATGCGCGATCTCGGCCTGGAGCAGATGCGACTCAAAGGGGCAAGCGCCGGTTGAGCTGACATGAGCCTGATCATCGAGCCGATTCCAGCCTTCGAGGACAACTACATCTGGCTACTGCGTCGGCCCGGTGGCGCGTCTTGTGCTGTCGTTGATCCGGGCCAGGCTGAGCCGGTCATCGAGCGCCTGCGGCGCGATGGGCTGCGGTTGGATGCGATCCTGATCACTCATCATCATGGCGATCACATCGGCGGTCTCGCCGATTTGCGGCGGCTCTGGCCGCAGGCCGAGGTCTTTGGACCGGAGGATCAGCGCATCTCCGGACTGACGCAGGTGGTGACCGAGGGCGAGCGACTGAGCCTGCCTGGACTGGACATCGATCTCGAGGTGATGGCGGTTCCGGGACATACGTCGACACACATCGCCTACTACGCTGACGAGATCCTGTTCTGCGGGGACACCCTGTTTGCGGCTGGCTGTGGCCGAGTCTTCGACGGCACGGCTGAGCAACTCGCGGACTCGCTGTGGAAGATTGCCGCCTTGCCCGCCCAGACGCGCTGCTATTGCGCCCATGAATACACGCTGGCCAATCTCGGCTTCGCGCGTTGGGTCGAACCGCAGAGCCCGGCCGTTGCGGCGGCGACGGTTGCCGCTGAGCAACGCCGTGCCCAAAATCAGCCCACCGTGCCCACAACCCTGGCCGAAGAGCTTGCGGTCAATCCCTTTTTGCGGACCGCGGAGCCAACCGTGGTGGCCGCCGCAGAGGGTTTCGCCAGCGCTCCCCTGAGCGGGCACAGAGAGGTGTTCGCGGCGCTGCGCCGTTGGAAGGACGAACGCTATGACTGAGATCGGCTGTGGCTGGCCTCGTCGGGCCCGATGTTAATGAAGCCGCTGCGAGCCGGATGGTTGTCGGCGCTGATAGCGCTGCTGTCCGGCGCGCTCATGGTGCTGTCCTTCGCACCATTCGGCGTCTATCCGTTGGCGGTGCTGTCGCTGCTGGGCTTCTATCAGGCGGTGCGCGGTCGAACCGGGGCCGGGGCTTTCGGGATCGGTTGGCTGTTTGGGTTGGCGCTGTTTGGCGTTGGCGTTGCCTGGGTTCGGATCAGCTTGAACGAGTTCGGGAATATGGCGGCGCCGATCGCCAATCTACTGATGCTGCTGTTTGTGACGGTCATGGCGCTCTACTACGGCCTGACCGCCTGGCTGATCCGTTTGATTGAGCATGGGTTGGCGGCCGACTCCATGCCGCGATGGACCGGCCCGCTGCTCCTGTTTCCGTCCGTTTGGGTCCTCATGGAGTGGGTGCGCGGTTGGCTGTTCACCGGTTTCCCCTGGCTGCTTGCGGGTAATGGCCAATTGGATGGCCCGCTGGGGGGGTTGGCGCCGGTGTTTGGCGTGCATGGGCTGAGTCTGGCGGTCGCGGTCTCGGCAGGGCTGCTCTGGCGGCTGTTGCGGTGGTCGGGGCCAGTGCGCTGGCGTGCGGCGACAGGGCTTTTTTTGCTCTGGCTCTGTGCCGGACTGCTTTGGCAATTGGAGTGGACCCGCCCGGCTCTGAATGCCGAGCAGCGCCCAATCCAGGTCAGCGTTATTCAGGGGAATGTCGAGCAGGGGGTCAAGTGGGACCCCGATGGTCTGATGCCGACCTTGGATATCTACTTGACCCTGACCAAGGCGCACCTGAAAAGCGACTTAATCATCTGGCCCGAGACCGCGATCCCCGAATTCTTCCATCGGGTCGAGGCGCCGCTCCTGAAGCCGCTCGGTGTCACCGCGCGTGAGGCCGGTACCGAGGTCGTGATCGGGCTGCCAGTGATGGAGCCTGGCGGCCGTTACTACAATGCGCTGGTGAGCCTAGGCAGTAGCGAGGACCGGTACTTCAAGCGCCATTTGGTGCCCTTCGGTGAGTTTCTGCCGTTTAAGGCGCAATTACGGCCGCTGATCGATTGGTTCGATGTGCCCATGTCGGATTTCAGCCGCGGTGATGCAGCGCGACCGTTGCTGCAGGTTGGGGTCTGGCCGGTCGGCGCCTCGATCTGCTACGAAGACGTCTTCCCCGATGAGGTCAGGCAGGCCTTGCCAGAGGCCGCTTTCCTGATCAACGTGAGTAATGATGCCTGGTTCGGGGATTCGCTCGCCCCGCATCAGCATTTGCAGTTTGCGCGCTTGCGCGCGCTTGAGACCGGTCGTTGGCTGGTGCGGGCGACGAATACCGGTATCTCGGCGATCATCGATCCAGATGGCCGCGTGCGTGATCAGCTGCCGCTTTTTGAGCGCGCGGTGCTGACGGGAACCTTGGAGGCTAGGGTGGGTTCAACACCCTTCGTTCGCTTCGGGAGTCAGGTGCCGATGGCCATCGCTGCGCTGATGTTAATCGCGGCGCTGATGCTGGCATTGCGGGGGCGTTTGCTGTCGCGGTCTGACGCTGGTGCTGCCGAGCGGTCTTGAGCGAGCGCAGCCTAACAGCGGGTCGGCAGCGCACTAGCAAAAGCCCCAGTGAGAGTCGAAGATTGGCTACTAGGCGTTGCGGTGATTCCCTGCAGGCGGTTGCATGGCTATCATGGCCCGCTGAATCGCTGCTTCGGACGTCTTGCTGTGCTGGTCATTATCAATTTCTTCATCGAACTTGCGTTGCTGCGTCGCACACCGCAGGATTTACCTCCGTCGCAGGCCCTGTTGCTTCTGGTGCTGATGGTGGGGCTCGGCGCTGGCGTTTTGTTGGCGATGACCGCTGGGGTTGGCGTCGGCAGCGGTCTGCTGCAGAGTCTGTTGGACTTCGCGCTGATGTTGGGGGCGTTAGCGTTGGCGCTGAGGCTGCTGGAGCGGCCTGAGCGTTTCCTCCAGACGGCGACGGCGCTGGTTGGCGTCGACACCTTGATAACCTTCATGGCCTTGCTGCCGGTTGGTATGGCGCGGCCTGTCGAGCGTGATAGTGGCTTGCTGGCGCTGGCGGGTTTGTTGTTTTTGCTGCTCGTGGCCTGGAGTGTGCTGGCGATTGGCCATATCCTGCGCCACGCCTTTGGCCTCAGCCTCTTGCAAGGCGCTGCGATTGCCATCGGCTTTGACCTCCTATCGTTTGTGATCATCGGTGGCATTGTGGATGCTGCTGGCTGATCGCTGATACAGGACTCGACCCTCGATGCATCTCCATATCCTCGGTATTTGCGGCACCTTCATGGGTGGGCTCGCCCTGATTGCACGCGCGCTTGGCCATCGGGTGACCGGCTCCGACGCCAATGTCTATCCACCGATGAGCACCCAGCTTGAGGCGGCTGGTATTGACTTGATGCAAGGCTTTGCTGCCGAGCATCTGCAACCTGCGCCTGATCTGGTGATCGTCGGCAACGCGATGAAGCGCGGGCTGCCGGTGGTTGAGGCGATGCTCGACCAGGGCCTGCCCTATACCTCCGGGCCGCAGTGGCTTGCCGAGCAGGGACTGCGCGGCCGGCATGTGCTCGCGGTAGCGGGAACCCACGGCAAGACCACGACGGCGAGCATGCTGGCCTGGATGCTCGAAGCCGCCGGCATCAAGCCCGGCTTCCTGATTGGTGGTGTGCCGCTGGATTTCGGTCTCTCGGCGCGGCTGGGGGCTGGGCCTTATTTCGTGATCGAGGCGGACGAGTACGACACGGCCTTCTTTGACAAGCGCTCAAAATTCGTTCATTACCGGCCGCGGACCCTGGTGCTCAATAACCTAGAGTTCGATCACGCCGACATCTTCGATGATCTTGCCCAGATCCAAAGGCAGTTTCATCACCTGGTGCGCACTGTGCCCGGCAGTGGCAGGATCATCCATCCGCAGCAAGATGCGGCGCTCACAGAGGTGTTGGCGATGGGTTGCTGGACCCCCTGTGTCTCGACCGGAGTGGCCGTTACTGGCTCTCAGGAAGGGGCCGACACCGGCCCCGATCGGCATACCGAGGATGGGCCTGGCTGTGATTGGCAGGCCGAACTCTGCGCCGCCGATGGCTCGGCGTTTCGTCTCTTTTTTCAAGGGCAGGCGCAGGGTCTGCTCGAGTGGTCGCAGATCGGGCTGCATAACGTGCAGAACGCGCTCTCGGCAATTGCCGCCGCGCAGCATATTGGTATCGAGCCCGAGCAGGCGATCTCGGCCCTGTCGCGTTTTCGGGGGGTGAAACGCCGCATGGAGCTGCGTGGGATAGAGGCTGGGGTGCGCGTCTATGACGACTTTGCCCATCATCCGACTGCGATCGAAAGCACCTTGGCGGGGCTGCGGCGTCAGGTGGGGGAGGCGCGGATCATCGCCGTGCTGGAGCCGCGCTCGAATACCATGCGCCTGGGGATTCATGGCGCTGTCCTGGCAGCCTCATTGGATTTGGCGGACCTTGTCGTCGTCTACAGTCCGCCGGACCTGGCTTGGGATGCAGCCAAGGCCTTGGCTCCGCTCGGCGGGCGTCTCCAACTTTGCGCCGATCTTGACCAGGTGTTGGCCGCAGCGACAGCCGAGGTGCGTCCAGGCGATCATCTGCTCGTGATGAGCAACGGCGGTTTTGGCGGTATCCACCAACGGATACTCGAGCGCATCCGAACTGCGGCTGTGGGTGGCTGAAGATGTTGGGATTGCGCGCTCACTGAAATCGCTGCTGCTTTGGTGGTGCTTGACGTGCGAACCTATGGCTTTTCGATCGCGGCGGCTTTGATTTGATGCGGGCTGCCGTTACTTTCGAAAACCCCTTCGCTAGTCGCACTTGTCCGAGTTTTGCATGATCCAAAAAAGAGCATTTCAACCGCAGATGACGCAGAGAAGCGCAGAGACATTCAGCCACGACGGCCAATCCCTTCTTCACCTGGTCGGTGACCTTAGTGTTCTCGCTAAGCCACTGTTCCGTCAATTTTTAATCTGTGTCAATCTGCCTCATCTGCGGTTTACAGGATGATCAAACCGACCTCAACCCGCTGGACCAAGACCATTGCCATCGCACTGACGGGTGCCTCGGGGACAGGCTACGGATTGCGGGTCTTGCAGGGCCTGATCGATGCCCAGGTGCGCGTCTATCTGCTGATCTCGCAAGCGGCACAGGTGGTCTTGCGCATGGAGTCGGGGCTTGAGGTGCCGAGTCGACCAAAAGAGGCTGAACGCTTCTTCTCGGAGTACTTGGGCGCGCAACCTGAGCAACTGAGTGTGTTTGGTCGCCAGCAATGGACTGCGCCGGTGGCGAGCGGGACCAATCCGCCGGATGCGATGGCGATCGTGCCCTGTACGACCGGGACCTTGGCCAATATCGCCGCGGGTTTGAGCGAAGATCTGATCGACCGCGCGGCCGATGTGACCATGAAGGAAGGCCGTAAGCTCATCCTGGTGGTGCGCGAGACCCCGTTCACGACCATTCACCTCGAGAACATGCTGCGCCTGGCACGGGCCGGGGTGGTGATCATGCCCGCCAATCCCGGTTTCTATTTCAACCCGCAGAGCGTCGATGAGGTGATCGATTTCATGGCCGCGCGGGTGCTCGATCATCTGGGTGTTCCGCATCGCCTCTCGGCGCGTTGGGGTGAGGCGTCTTGAACGACAGCGCCTGCGCTGCCGACTTACTGAGCTGAGAGCAAACCGAGTCCTTTGGGCGCTAGTAGGATTGGCTTGCCCGGGTTGATGGTGATCGTTGGCGTCTGCTCGAAGTCGGGGAGCCAATCTTCCTTGCCGATTGCATCGCTGGGGATGGTGATCGGCAGCGCTAGCAGGTCGATGATCCTCTCCTTGATCAACTCGGTGATATTGCCAGCCCAGATGGGGACGCCTTCGTTAATCTGGGCGTGCGTGCCCCAGAGGCGAAGCACCAGGCGTCGGCCATCTGGGAGATCCTTGACCAACGTCAGATCGTCGTGATGCCCGTCGTGGACGTGTGGCACCACCGGCAGTTCCGCGAGCGGCAGCGAAGGCGAGAGCAGCTTGATCGCGTTGCTCCAACTGAGCATCTCGGCGGTCTCCCAACCTTGCCCGGCGAGGGCCTGGGCGAGGCGATCGAGCCGACCCGCATACTGGATATCGAAGGGGCGTCGATTGCGGTGCCAGAGGTCTTCGCGGTGGCTTGCGATGGGCAGATCCTGGCGGGCGCGCCATTGGGTCTCGGTGAGGGTGATGGGCGGCCGTGACGCTTGGTGGCGTGCAATGTCCACCTGTTGCTGTGTCAACGTGGCGGCCGTGAAGGCAGCGCTGGCGGCGATCAGGGTGACCAGGGCGAGACCGGCGGTCTGCTCGGGTGGTTCGGTACGGCAACGAAATGCGAGACCCAAAGCGGTGATCCAGACTAAGCCGAGGGCGATGCTGGCGATGATATCGGTGAGCCAGGCGGCGCCGACGTAGAGCCGCGCGAGTGCGACCGCGGTAATGAGCGCGGCGGCAAAGGCGTAAGGCGTCCAACGCCAGCGTGGTCCGAGGGAACGCGAGAGCGAGATGGCGAGAAATCCATAGAGCACGGTTGCGCTCAGGACCTGACCGCTGGGGAATGACCAGGGCCAACTGAGATCAAGCCCGAGTTCGGGCCGCGGAATGCGCACCAGCCAGCCTAGGGTAGGAGTGACCAGAAGGGTGAACGCGAGCGCTGCGAGCCAGTATTCCAAGGCGCGCTGCTGACCACTCAGACGGAGGTAGACGAGGATGGCGATGACCAAAGGGATGGTGACCACGGGCTCGCCGAGGCGGCTCAGCCCAGCCATGAGTTGGTCAGCCAGGGGTGTATGGAGGCTTTGACCGAGGTCGAGCGCAAACTGATTGATGCGCAGGTCTTGGGCACCAAAGATGTCGGCGCTGAGCGATATACCGAGCATGGCCGCCGCGGCGACAAGGGCGAGGGCGAGCGCGGTCAGGGTGGCGGCATCTGGATGCTGGCGGTCGGCGAGTGCCTGCGCGGTGCGTGCGAACTGCGGATGCAGGTTGACCCAGCGCAGCAGCGCTTGCACCCCGAGGGAGGCCTGGGGGCTCAGCAGGAAGAACAGCCGTTGAGCGAGCCAGACTGCGGCCCAGAGCAGTGCGCTCAGGATGAGGATCAGGATGGCGAGGCGGGCTGCGGCCTCGGCGGCGAGCTTGAGGGAGGCGCCGAAGATGATGCCCGGTGCCAGATAGGCCGGTCCCCAGGCGATGGCGGAACTGATGTTGGCGGCAGCGAACCGTGTTCGCGGCATCCGCATCATGCCGGCAACCATCGGGATGATGGCCCGACCTGGACCGACGAAACGACCGAAGGCAACGCTCATGGCGCCGTACTTCTCGAAGAAGGCGACGCCTCGATCAAGGGGCTTTGGATACCGGTTGAACGGCCAGTGCGCGCGAATCTGGCTCCGATACCGGACGCCAATACAGTAGCTGAGGCTATCGCCGCTGATGGCGCCGGCGATGGCGAGTGCGGCGGTGGGCCAGAAGGCGAGTTCGCCGGTCGCGATGAGTGCGCCGGCCCCGAACAGGATCATCACGCCAGGCACGATGACGCCGACGACGGCTACCGATTCGGCAAAGGCGACTAAGAAGACAGCGAGATAGGCGTAGGCGGGATTTGCGCTGATCCAGTCGAGGACTTGGGTGACGAGAGCCTCCATCGCGCATCAGACGCCTAGCATCAGGCGGCTGTTGCGCGATGGAGGGGGCTTGGCGAGCCTCGGCTCAGCCTGATCGATCGGATTCATCGATCATCAGCTGGGGGTTCAGCCTGCGAGGGTGGCGAAGGCCTTGCCAGCGGCGTCCAGCGTGGCCTCGATCTCGGTGTCGCCATGGGCGCCAGAGACGAAACCGGCCTCGAAGGCCGAAGGCGCTAAGTAGACGCCCTGATCGAGCATGGCATGGAAGAACTGGCGGAATTGGTCCTGGTCGCAGGCGGTGGCCTGGGCATAGTTGGTGACCGGGCCGGCGTCGGTGAAGAACAGCCCGAACATAGCGCCGGCGCGGTTGGTGCTGAGCGCGATGCCCGCCGCGCGCGCTTGCGCTTCCATGCCGCTGGTGAGGCGCTCGGTCTGGGTTGCAACCCGATCGTGGAATCCGGGCTCCGAGATCAACTCCAGCGTCTTCAGGCCGGCGGTCATTGCGATGGGATTGCCGGACAGGGTGCCGGCCTGATAGACCGGCCCAAGTGGCGAGAGGTGCTCCATGATGGCACGCTTGCCGCCGAAGGCGCCGACCGGCATGCCGCCGCCGATGATCTTGCCGAGGGCAGTGAGATCCGGGGTGATACCAAAGCGCTCCTGGGCGCCTCCGCGCGCGACGCGGAACCCGGTCATGACTTCATCAAAGATCAGCACCGCTCCGTGCTCATCGCAGACCTCACGCAGCGCCACGAGGAAGCCGGGAACGGGCGGGATGCAGTTCATGTTGCCGGCCACGGGCTCGACGATGATGCAGGCGATCTGATCGCCAATCTCGGCGAAGGTCTGACGGACCTGATCGATGTCGTTATAGCTCAGGGTGAGGGTCAGCTCGGCCAGCGCGGCGGGTACGCCCGGTGAGCTGGGCTCGCCGAGGGTGAGCATGCCTGAGCCGGCCTTGACCAACAGTGAGTCGACATGGCCGTGGTAGTTGCCCTCGAACTTGATAATCTTGTCGCGGCCGGTGTAACCCCGTGCTAGGCGGATCGCGCTCATGGTGGCCTCGGTGCCGGAGCTGGTCATGCGCACCAGATCCATGCTGGGGACCAGTTCGCAGACCTTGTCGGCCATCAGGGTCTCGAGTTCGGTTGGGGCCCCGAACGACAGTCCCATGGCGACACGCTCGGTGACCGCGGCGATGATCTCGGGATGGGCATGGCCGAGGATCATTGGCCCCCAGGAACCAACATAGTCGATGTAGCGTTTGCCATCGGCATCGGTGACATAGGCCCCTGAGGCCGATTCGAAGAAGATTGGGTCCCCGCCGACGCCACGAAAGGCGCGGACCGGCGAGTTGACGCCGCCTGGGATATGTCGCTGTGCCGCGCTGAAGAGGTCGTGGGATCGGGACATCGGTTAGCTCCTGAAACTAGGGTCTGCGGTAAGGATGGCAGGCGTCCGGGATGGCTGTTGCCGCCTGCGAGCAGCCCCCTCGAACCCGTGATCGATTTCGGCGAGCGGCTGCCTAAGACCGGCCATTTTCTGGCGACCTCGCGCCGATGGCAACCGCGATATGACGACGATGCGTTGAAAATTGGTCGCTCAACCCTGATTGCACTGAGGTTGAGTCGAAAACAAGCATCTTCAGCAGTACGAACCCAGAGCTATGAAGCAATATATGTGTGTGATTTGCGGGCTGATCTATGACGAAGCAGAAGGCTGGCCCGATGACGGGATTGCGCCTGGAACGACTTGGGAAGATGTACCGCTCAGCTGGAAATGTCCAGAATGCGGCGCAGGGAAGGAAGATTTTGAGATGGTCGAGGTCTGACAGGTGCAGCCGGGACGGCCTTGGCGTCTGGCAACCGGGCGCCGGCCTGCTGTACATTGCGGCTTTGACGATGATCTTGAATCGGAGCATTAACTATGCAAAACCTCATTACTGCGGCTGATCTCTCCATGACCCCCATGGCGCAAGCCAAGCTGGCAGAACTCTTCAAGGATGTTGACGATGCGATCCAAGGCGTCCGTGTCTATGCGGCCTCGGGTGGTTGCAGCGGCATCAGCTTTGGCATGACCTTCACCGATGTTGTCAACCCCAACGATGGGATCAGGGATTTCGAAGGCTACAAGGTTGTGGTTGATGACGGCACCCTTGAGCATATCCGCGGCGTTGAGATCGACTTTGTCGACCCCGGCGATGGGAGTGCGACCTTTGTCTTCAACAATCTGCCCTCGGCCGGTGGTGGTTGTGGCACTTGTGGCTCCGCCGGTGGCAGTTGTGGCTGACCCCAGTCTGATGCGCGGCTGCGGAGACGCTAGCGATGATTAAGGTCGGTATCGTTGGCGGAACCGGGTATACGGGTTCCGAACTGCTGCGCTTGCTGCTGAGGCACGAACAGGTTGAGGTCACCGCGGTCACCTCTCGCTCTGTTGCGGGAACGGGTGTTGCTGAGTTTCATCCGGGTTTGCGCGGGGCGATTGATCTCGCCTTCTCGACGCCAGAGGCCGCCAGGCTGGCTGATTGTGATCTGGTGTTCTTTGCGACGCCCAACGGCACGGCGATGAATGAGGTTGCAGCCTTGCTCGAAGCCGGGGCCCGAGTGATTGATCTGGCCGCCGATTTTCGTCTCAAGGATCTGGACATTTGGCAGCACTGGTATGAGATGGAGCACGCGGCGCCCGCGTTGGTTGAGGAGGCCGTATACGGATTGCCCGAGGTGAACCGCGGGGCGATCGCCTCTGCGCGGTTGGTCGCGAACCCTGGCTGCTATCCGACCGCGGTGACGCTTGGCTTGTTACCGCTGTTAGAGACGGCTGCGGTTGATCCTGCGCGCCTGATTGCGGATGTGAAGTCGGGCGTCAGTGGGGCTGGTCGCAAGTCATCGACCGCGCTGCTCATGGCCGAGTGCGGGGAGAGCTTTAAGACCTACAGTGTCGGCGGGCATCGCCATCAACCGGAGATCTGCGAAAACCTGAGGCGAGCCGTTGGGGTTGAGGTGGGGCTGACATTCGTACCGCACCTGGTGCCGATGGTTCGGGGCATTGAGGCCAGTTTGTACGCGACACTGCAGCAGCCCGAGCTGGATCTGCAGGCGCTGTTTGAAGCCCGTTATCGCGACGAGCCTTTCGTCGATGTGCTGCCAATGGGCTCGGCGGTTGAGACGCGGTCGGTACGCGGGACTAACCTCTGTCGGCTGTCGGTGCTTGAGCCGCAAGGGGCCGGAGTCGTGGTGGTGCAGTCGGTGATCGATAATCTGGTCAAGGGCGCCGCAGGGCAGGCGGTGCAGAACATGAATATCATGTTCGGTTGGGACGAGGCCGCGGGCTTGGCGTTGTCCGCACTCGTGCCTTAACCTTGTCAGCCTTGAATCAGCGGGTCGGCTTCGCACCGGGCTTGGGCGCCAAACGGAGCGGGAAACGTCCGGGGGCACTCTTTCGCTGGCTCGTGACGCTCGGTTGGCTGCTGGTGATCAGCGCGACCTTTGCGCTCGGGTACTGGTTGGCCCGTTACGAGACCGACAATACCCGAGCCGGCATGGAAGCATTGCGCGCGGAGTTGGCTGTGCTGTCGGAAGAGGTGGCTCGGCGGCGTGAGGGGCGCCTTCGCTTGGAGCGTGCGCACCAGATGGATCGCGAAGCGAAGCGGCAAGCGCAGGAGTCACTTGCGGACCTGCAGCGGGAGCGCCTCGAGCTGATCAAACAGGTCTCCTATCTACAACGCTTGGTTCGTGACGCTCAGGTCGGGATTGTCGAGGTCAAGGAACTTCGGCTTCGCGAGGCCTCAGTGTCTGGCAGCTTTCACTTCGAGATGTTGTTGAGCCAGCTTGTCGCGCAGGATGAGCGAACGCGCGGACGGGTCCGTTTGAGTGTTGTACTGTCTCGCGATGGCGAGGAGGAGAAGCTGCCGTTGGATGCCTTGCCAGGGTCATCGCCGGGCGAGCTGTCCATCGACTTCGAGCATTTTCAGACGATCGCAGGCGATATCGTGCTGCCTGATGGAGTCGAGCCAGCGCGGCTGATTGTGGATATTGAGCCCGATGGTGCTGCGATTGCGGCCTCTTCAGAGGCATTCTTGTGGCCTAGCGAGTTGGACGAGGCTTGTTCGTCTAGCCCGATTCTCGCGCCGACCGAGTTGGTTGAGCCTGCTGAGGTTGAATGAGCTGGTCTGAGGCCCCCATTGTCTGTCAAGATAAGACAAACCGATTGACTGAGGTATTCAACAATGACTGAAGCTCTTGCCCTTGATGCGCCGTTGGTCTTCACCTCGCAGGCCGCTGCGAAGGTTGCCAACCTGATCGACCAAGAAGATTCGCCCGGCCTGATGCTTCGGGTCTACATCCAGGGCGGTGGCTGCTCAGGATTCCAGTATGGGTTCACCTTTGACGAGTCGATCCAAGACGGGGACACGGAGATCGAGACCGATGGCGTCAAACTGCTCGTCGATCCGATGAGCCTGCAGTACCTGACGGGCGCCGAGATCGACTATACCGAAGGTCTGCAAGGCGCCCAGTTCGTGATCCGCAATCCTAATGCATCCACGACCTGCGGCTGTGGGTCATCATTTGGTGTTTAAGAGGTTGGCCAGGTCGTGCTGAGTGCGCGCCTGGCTCTGGCGCTGATCTGATACAAGCGCACCCTTTGATCTGATGCGCCTTGCCGAGCCGGGTATTCCATAACTTGCTCGCCCTGTGCTTGCTTGTCCCGCCCGGGCTGGAGGGCATGGTCACTCAGACATGCCCCTGGGAGCTGTTGGCTCTGATGCCTCGGGTCCTAAGACGGTCAACCGTCTTGTCCTGAGCCCTGCTGTGGCGTCTGGCCAGGGATTTTCAATGGGATAATGTCCCGTCCCGATGCGGGCTTTGCGGTCGCTGGCGTCTTGTCGTCGGCTGGAGATCCAACCATCGGGTTGCGGCCTAGGAGCAGGAAGCCCGCGATCGCGAAGGCAATGATCAACAGGATCAATACAATCAGGCCGCGCGGGAAGCGTCGGCGTTTGCGTAAGGTAAAGCTTCCGCTGCCTTTGTAGTCTCGCATTGTTCGTCCTCAGTTGCGTCTAGGATGATCGTTTCTATCTCAAGCACTCAAGTGTAGAGAAGGCGACGACGGGGCGGAAGGGCTTGCGACAGAACTTTGTCTGTGAGGGTGGGGTTCGGATCAACCAACGGCCAAGGCTCAGAAGATATAGTGACGCGTCTGGCGGCCTCACCAGGTTCCATGGCAAACTTTTAGGTTGTCTCTTCCCGCCGAGGCCTAGATCTGGGCCCTGTGCGTCACAGCGGTTGTTTATACTTAGATGTCGGACTCCTCCTTAGATCTACTCGTGCATGGCACGGATGAAGTACTGACCGAGCAGGCCCTTCGGAAGAAGCTCGCGTTAGGCCGACCGCTGCGGGTCAAGGCAGGGTTTGACCCAACCGCCCCTGACCTGCACCTCGGGCATGTGGTGTTGCTCAACAAGCTGCGCCAGTTCCAAGATCAGGGTCATCGCGTGCTTTTCCTGATCGGCGATTTCACTGGGATGATCGGTGATCCAACCGGTAAGAACGTGACTCGTAAGCCCCTGTCGCGCGACGAGGTTGCGGCAAACGCCAAGACCTATCAGGCGCAGGTCTTCAAGGTGCTGGAGCCTGGCCAGACCGACGTGGTCTTTAACTCGACCTGGGTCAACGACTTGGGTGCGGAGGGGCTGATTCGGCTTGCGGCGCAGCATACGGTCGCGCGGATGCTTGAGCGTGATGACTTCGTTAAGCGCTATCGCGAGCACCAGCCAATCGCGGTGCACGAGTTTCTCTATCCGTTGATCCAGGGCTACGACTCAGTTGTGCTTGAAGCCGACGTCGAACTCGGCGGAACCGATCAAAAGTTTAATCTGCTCGTCGGACGCCAACTTCAAGAGCAGGCCGGTCAGGAGCCTCAGGTGGTGATCACCCTGCCAATCCTGGAAGGGCTCGACGGGGTGCAGAAGATGTCGAAGTCGTTGGGCAACTTCATCGCGATCGATGACCCCCCAGCGGAGATGTTCGGCAAGCTGATGTCGATCTCGGATCAGCTGATGTGGCGCTATTTCGAGCTTCTAACAGCGAGGACACCCGCCGAGCTGAAGGCAATGCGGGCCTCGGTTGAGGCTGGTACAAATCCGCGTGACATCAAGATTGAACTTGGTGTGGCACTGGTGACGCGCTTTCATGGGGCAGCGGCAGCCGGAGCTGCGCGGGAGGGATTCCTCAATCAGTTCCAGCGTGGGCAGGTGCCAACTGACGTCCCGGAGTTGACGCTAGAGGCTGGCGAGGCAGGGTTGCCATTGCCGCGTTTGCTCAAGGAGGCTAGACTTGTGGTTAGTACTTCAGAGGCGATTCGCCTTGTTGGCCAAGGCGCGGTTCGGGTTGACGGCGAGCGGCTAGAGGATGCCAAGCAGCGATTCCCCGTTGGCGAAACCCACCTGTTTCAGGTTGGGAAGCGCCGACTTGCTCGAGTGACCTTGTGTTAGCCAAGCGACTCCACAACGGCCAGGATCGAAAAAAAGTTTGACACTCTTTGAGAAGTACGTATACTTGTCGGTCTGCCCAGCGACGAATTGCTTCAAGCGCCAGAGCGACGAA